>JAFCZU010000358.1 GCA_019314185.1 Deltaproteobacteria bacterium
TCCTATAAGAAATCTGACAAAAAGGAGGCTCTTGATATATTTGAGCGAATTATCAAGCGTTTCCCTAAGAGCAGCTACAAATACAAGGCTTCAAAGGCGATCCGTGCTTTTTCTCATTTACGGGTACAAAAGATTGTATCAAAAGATACAGCTTATAATAAGAAAAAGCGGAAAAAGGTTGACATTGCAAAGGTTATCGAAAAATCATCTCGATCTGAAACCCGGATGCAAAATAAAACAAAAACAACGAGGAAAAGTATTTCCACTGTTACGGGTTTGCGTTACTGGTCCAATCCAAGTTATACCAGGATTGTTATCGACGCTGACAGAGAAGTATCATATACTCACAGGCTTCTGAAAAAAGACCCTTCAATACATAAACCACAGCGTCTATATGTTGATTTGCGAAAAAGCATACTTGGCGACGAAACTAAAAAATCAATTCCTATTAATGATAATTTGCTTAGGAATACCAGGGCTGGTCAGTATACATCCGATTCTGTCCGGGTGGTTATCGATATCAAATCCTTTAAAAACTACAAGATATTTTCCCTGAAAAATCCCTTCAGGATTGTCGTAGATGTGTGGGGAAAAGAAAAAAAGGCAACACATGTTGCGGTGTCAAAAGCAATAACATCAAAGCCGGATACTAAAATAACGACTACAAGCGCTTTGGCAAAACAGTTTGCACTTGGTGTGAACCGGATTGTTATTGATCCAGGGCACGGTGGACGTGATTATGGAGCTCCTGGTTATCTAAGGGGTATTCATGAAAAAAACATTGCTCTGAAAATTGGAAGAAAACTGGCAAAAAAGATACGAAAAGAACTGGAATGCGAAGTAATAATGACCCGGAATTCAGACAAATACCTTACCCTTGAAGAACGGACAGCAATAGCAAACACAAAGAATGCAGACCTTTTTATATCCATACATACAAATGCTGCCAGAAATAGAAGGGCTTATGGTATTGAAACATTCTTTTTAAATCTTGCTACAGATGATGAAGCTATTTTAGTGGCAGCGCGGGAAAACGCCACATCAACAAAAAACATCAGCGATCTGGAAACTATTTTAAGCGATCTTATGCAAAATGCCAAGATTAATGAATCGAGCCGCCTGGCATACCATGTCCAGAAGTCCTTATGCAAACATATGAAAAAGGAATACAACAGAATAAAGAATAAAGGTGTAAAACAGGCTCCGTTCTATGTTCTTTTAGGAGCTCAGATGCCATCTATATTAATAGAAACATCCTTTATCAGTAATTCCAGGGAATGTAAAAGATTGAATAATTCAAAATATCAGGATTGTTTGTGCAATGCGATTGTAAACGGAATCAGAAGCTACATTAAGGAAATAAGTCCGACTGCTCTGCTCAGGTAGATAGGCTATAAGTGTCAGGTGTCAGGTGTCAAGTGTCAGGTGTCAGGTGTTAAGTGTTAGGATTAAGTGTTAGGATTAGGATTAAGGATTAGAAAGTGAGAAAAGAAAAAGATGAACGTCCAACATCGAACATTGAACATCGAACGTCGAATAAAAAACAAAAGATAAATAGTAACTATTCAGTCGCGAAGACACGAAGATTATAATATAATTTTAATCTCTTATATGCTGTATACGCTGTATCTATAACTTTTTTCTCTTTTTGATAACCCTTTAAAATTAAAGTCCTTTTGTGCCGTTGTGGCTGAATAGTTAGTAAAAACATTAAGAAAGGAGGATGAATTTAATGATTTATGATATTGAATTTGAAACCATGCCACGGGAGGCGCTTGAGGCAATACAACTGCGTCGTCTCCAGATAACTCTTGAACATGTTTATGCAACGGTACCTTTTTATCAAAAACAATTTAAAAAAGCAGGTATTACACCCGGAGACATTAAATCGCTTGATGACTTAAAACGTATTCCTTTTACTACAAAGCAGGATTTGCGTGATAATTATCCATTTGGAATGTTTGCAGTGCCCATGGATAATGTTGTAAGAATTCATGCTTCATCCGGCACTACCGGTCAACCGACAGTTGTCGGCTATACGGCAAGAGATATAAATATGTGGTCAGAACTTATGGCGCGAGCCCTTGTCGCGGGCGGAGCTTCTCGAGGTGATATTATTCATAATGCTTATGGCTATGGTCTTTTTACCGGAGGCTTAGGGGTTCACTACGGCGCTGAAAAACTCGGCGCATCGGTTATTCCTGTTTCAGGAGGCAATACCAAAAGACAGATTATTATTATGAAAGATTTCGGCCCGACAATTCTGACCGCAACCCCTTCTTATGCTCTTCACCTTGCAGAGGTGGCTGAGGAAATGGGAATTTCTTTCACTGATTTAAAATTCAAATTCGGCATATTCGGCGCTGAGCCATGGTCGGAAAATATGCGCCAGGAGATTGAACGGAAGCTGAATATCATTGCAGTGGATATATATGGTTTAAGCGAAGTAATGGGTCCGGGTGTTGCCATAGAATGTCATGAAGCAAAACAGGGGCTTCATATATTTGAAGATCACTTTATTCCTGAAGTAATCGATCCTGATACAGGAGATGTGCTTCCTGATGGCGAAACCGGAGAACTGGTGTTTACTTCAATAACAAAAGAAGCATTTCCGGTTATCAGGTACAGAACGCGTGACATTACTTCGCTTAATAAAGAGCCCTGTATATGCGGACGCACACATATCCGCATGAAGAGAGTAAGCGGGCGTACTGATGATATGCTTATTATTCGCGGTGTTAATGTGTTTCCATCACAGATTGAAAGTGTTCTAATGGAAATAGATGAAGTAGAGCCGCATTATCAACTTATTGTTGAGAGAGAGGGAAAACTTGATACACTTACAGTTCAAGTAGAGGTTGGAGAACGCCTGTTTTCTGATGAAGTCAAGGTACTGCAGAACCTGGAAAAAAGAATTTCAAAAAATATTAAGGAATATCTTGGAGTTTCAGCTCAGGTAAAGCTTGTTGAACCAAAGGTAATTGCAAGAAGTCAAGGGAAAGCAGTGCGTGTTATTGATAAACGGAAGATATAGGGTTGATAGGGTTCAGTGGTTCAAGGTTCAGCGGTTGAGGGTTGGAGGCCAGGGGGCGGAGGTCAGGGGCCAGAGATCGGAGGTCAGAGTTTGTAGGGTGGATTAAGCGAAGCGAATCCACCAAAACGAAATACATGAAAAAAAACAGATTGTAAGTTGGGTTAAGTGAAGCGAATCCCAACATAAGGAATTAAGCAATTGGGTGGTAGGGGCGGGTTTGAAACCCGCCTCTACAAGTAGGGAGAGGATTGAGGAAGAGATTTTTTTGTTTAAAAAATAAAAAAAGGAGGATAAAAATGCAGGTTGAACAGATATCGATCTTTCTGGAAAACAAGACTGGACGCCTTGCAGAGGTTACATCGATTTTAGCAGAAGCCGGTATTAATATCAGGGGGCTTTCTCTTGCTGATACTTCCGACTTTGGCGTTCTGCGGTTGATTGTAGATAACAACAGTAAAGCTGAAGAAGTCCTTAAAAACAAAGGCTTTACTGTAAGCAAAACCAGAGTAGTCGCAGTAGAGGTTCAAGACGAACCAGGAGGTCTTAACAAGATTTTGAGCTTGCTGGATAAATCAGGCATAAATGTGGAATATATGTATGCCTTTGTCCGGCAAAGCGGGAATAATGCGGTTATAATTTTCAGATTTGATCATACGGATGAAGCGGTAAAATTACTGAAAGACTGCGGCATAACAGTAATTGACGGCAGTAAGGTCTATGCGATGTGAGGTAATCGTTTACGGTTTACAGTTATCGGTTTACGGTTGAAAAAAA
>JAFCZU010000359.1 GCA_019314185.1 Deltaproteobacteria bacterium
TTTGAATCCATCTGCCATCACTTCTATCAGAAAGATCGAATGGTTTACTATATATCAAATGACGATCAGAATTTTGTTTATTCTTGTTTTCCCCTTTGCAATTCGTTTTAGAATCTTTTGTTCTCCCTGGTACTACAGACCCAAAGAATAGGGCTTGCTATTGAATATCGAAATTCGGCGGTTCAAAACGAAATGGCGCTTGTTAAGTATTTTTGAATTTGATATTTAGCCGGAAATTAGATATTAAAGGAAAAAATGACATCGCTTGCCTGATCTAACAGTCTTCTTACTTTTTCATGAAAAATAGGGTTCCTAAGATACGATGCAAATCAAGAAATAATATTTGGATAGCTAATATCGTTGATTTATTTTTTAACATTTAAATTGTTATATATTTAAGGTTTAATAATGGCGGCCCGAAAAGCTATACCTCAAAGCATCAGACAAGATGTGCTAATTGAAGCCGGGTACAGATGTGCCGTGCCGACCTGTCGCCCATCCTTGCAATTGACCTTCACCACATCGTTGAGGTGGTAGAGGGGGGAGGCAATGAGAGATCCAACCTTCTTGCGCTATGCCCTACATGTCATGCCTTGTTTATAGAGGGGAAATCTCGCGAGAGGCTATCCGTGTCTGGAAAGGGGTCCTTGTTTCGCTAAACGAGGGATTCGACCGGGACACGAAAGACAAATTGCTGTTTCTCTCACACAAGGATCGACCACGTCTTTACTCTGCAGATGGTGTTCTTCATTTCACGAATTTGATCGCAGCAGGATTGGCCAAGTGCGGTAGCGAACGGCAAGAAGTGTACGCTCCTGGACACGGTGCAGATATATCCAAATCCCGTTGGCCTATTGAGTTGACAGAACGCGGGAAACTGCTGGTCGAGGCATGGCAGAAAGGCGATTCCCAGGCCCTTCAAAGAGCACTCCAGACGGGTGCGGGCATCCACATTGTAATAAAAGATGCCTAACCACCGGCTTCATTGGACCGCAAAAGTTGGGCGGCTATCTGTTTTGCGAAATCATCATTAAACTTTTCACCGGCGAATGCCCAAGCACTTTTGCAGCCCATGAGCCGGAGCGCCAGCAGATCAGCCACTTTTGTATGATTTATTCCAGGTACGATTTTGCAGTAGGCGATCATAGATCATGAAATACGCATTTTTTTTAGGATGAAGATATGAACAACAAGAAAAAGGAATGGTACTATGCGGACGATGAGAGTGGTCAATGGATCGGCCCTATGGCTATTGAGAATCTGGACGAGTTGCATAGAGATGGAAAAGTAGAGGACTTCACTTATGTCTTGAACACCCAGATGGCTAAACAAGAAGGGCCGGGCGCGCATGGAATACCCTATTCTAGTATTTCAAGGCTTGATGTTGAATTCAACCCAACATTGGAAGAGATTTATACCACACTAGTAAGCAAATCAACGACGGTTCTCTCTGGACCCAACAATTGTGGAAAAACTCTATTGTTGAAGCAATTGTTTTCCCTTGTAGGGCAAGGCGGTTACCTTATCGGGTGTAACAGGTTTTCACACGTCGATGTCTTGAATACTCGACAGATTGATGAACATGAACATCGTCGCTATTACGATAATTTTATTCATAACTTATATACCTCTAATCAGAACACAGAAAACAATGACCTCCAGCTTCAACAAATAATTACGACTCTGAAGGATAGGCAGAGAAGAAAGCTCTTCGAAATCTGTAAGCAGCTTATAGGAAGCGACTTTTCGTTGAAACGTACCGATCCTGAGAACTCTTTCAGTCCCTTTTATGTTGATATAGATGGGGAGAATCTGCGATATAGCAGCACTGGGACCCGCCTACTCCTCACACTAATAGGGATTTTATTGGATGAAAGATTTACAGTCCTGCTTGTAGATGAGCCGGAGATTGGCTTGAGCCCCCGCATTCAGGCAGTTTTGGCGCGTTTTCTTTACGATGAAAAACAGCGGAAAGAGTTCTGCCCTCATTTAAAACAACTTTATATCGCCACTCATTCCCATCTCTTTTTAGATCGAAAGATATTATCCAACAATTATATCCTTAAAAAAGATATGGGAACGGTTTCAGTGAAAGCCGTGCAGTCCGTCAGTGATTTCCATCACCTGCAATTCGATATGTTGGGTAACGAGCTTGAATCGATCTTCCTTCCATCAGCAATTGTTATAGTCGAAGGTGACTCTGATGTTACCTATTTGACAAAGATAGTGAAGTTGCACATCCCGAATAGAAAGGTATCAATAATTCGTGCTGGGGGAGATGGAGAGGTTCAAAATAAGTTAAATGTCCTAAGAGAGACGTTCGGAGACTTTGCAATGAGTCCTTACTGCGATCGCCTATTTGTCGTTCTCGACAAAAAACATAGTCTTAACAAAGAACGTATTAAAAAGCAGGGGGTGAAACATAGGCACATATTTGTTTGGTCTAAAAACGGAATAGAATATTTTTATCCTCAGGATTTACTTGCTTCAGCATTTTGTTGTAACCCATCAGAGTTGCAATCGATTAAGATGGAAAGCGATCCGATAGAGTTCAATGGTATACGAAAGACAAAGAAAGAATTGGCTCTGTTTATAGCCGCCCAGACAACGCTAAAACACTCTCTGAACACTGAACTAAACAGTCTGATTGATAGTATTAAAAATGCGTGCAATTAGTGTCACAAAGGCTGGGTGACCCCTTATTTTTTAAATTGTTGAGCGTCCTATGCCAAAGGAAAAAACTGCCAAGAACCGTCCAGCAAAGAACAAAAACGCTCCAGGCGTCAGTCTGGAAAAGGTTGTTGCGCGAATACAGCAGATGATGGACTCGAACTCGACCGTGACTCACAACGAATTACTCAAAGACAGAGTGAAAAACAAGCGACAGTATGATGTCGTCATTCGAGGCCGGTTCGGCGGGCGACCAGTTCTTGGTGTAATTGAGTGCAAGGACCACAGCCGCAAGAAGGGGCCCAGCACCATCGAAGCTTTTGCAAAGAAAACCGAAAACCTCGGGGCAAACCTTCGAATCATGGTTTCCAAGAAAGGGTTCACAAAGCAGGCATTGAATCTCGCCAAGCACAAAAACATAGGATGCCTTTCCTTACTACCGGAAGACCCTGCGCAAGTTGGTTTCAGTATCGGTAACATGTACTATGGAGTAATACGCATGTGGACGAATATGCGCCTGATGATCCGCTTCGCCGTGTCACCTGGTCCGATCAAAACGATCGACAGTAACAACACAGTAAAGTGGAACGGAAAACCGGTCATCAACTGGTTTACCAGAGAACTGTTCACAACATATAGCGAGGTTGCGGAGGAAGGCGAATACACATTAAAACTCGATTTCAACGAGCAGCGCAACATAGAGGTCGAGGGCAAAGAATATCCTGCGATAGGAATTGGATGCATTGCATCTCGTGTTTTCCGAAAAAAAAGGAAGTGGGTGCACTTGAGTGGGGAGGCGTTTTTTGATTGGCACAGCAACCTCTTAAAAATTCCACGTAAAGGAAGCGTGGTTGGAAGTGCATTTGAAACAGACCTTACAACATGGCCTGATTACGACGGACAGATTCCAAAGATACCAAAGATAGGGGAACGTGCTGATGGTCCAGGAACACTAATTCAGGTTGTCGTTCATATGACTCAAAAATGGGACAACAGCAAAGATAACGATACCCCCGACTTGCACAGCCTTGGAATAGTTAGGCTTGGGGTCAAACCTTAGTTAGGCTTGGGGTTAGGCTTGGGGCCAAACCTTGATTATTATTTTTAGTTTTT
>JAFCZU010000052.1 GCA_019314185.1 Deltaproteobacteria bacterium
TTTTCGTCAATATCCTGTCTTAAAAATAAATTTACCTTGTCTATCATTCTTATTGCATTGTCTATTTCCGGATTGCTGCCTTCCACATAGGCGCCAATATTAATCAAATCTTCCGCCTTCCTGTAAGTTGATACAATATTTAAAACATCGCCGGCCATCTTTCGGTGTTTCTCATTCACAACATCTATCATCAACCTGCTGATGCTTCCCAGAACATCTATCGCAGGATAGTGATTCCTTGCAGCCAAACTTCGGTCAAGGGTTATATGACCATCCAGAATTGACCTTGCCGCATCAGCAATCGGTTCATTAAAATCATCACCTTCAACAAGAACCGTGTATAGCCCTGTTATACTTCCACCATCTTCTAAGTTTCCAGCTCTTTCCAGCAACTTCGGCATAATGCTGAAAACAGATGGCGTATAACCTTTTGCAGTTGGAGGTTCTCCTATAGATAGACCGATCTCTCTCTGCGCCATTGCAAATCTGGTCAACGAATCAACCATAAGGAGAACTTCCATTCCCTGATCCCTGAAATATTCCGATATTGCAGTCGCCACATACGCAGCCCTCATCCTGATCAGGGGATGCATGTCCGATGTCGCCACAACAACCACGGATCTGGCAAGCCCTTCCTTGCCAAGATCTTTTTCAATAAACTCACGAACTTCTCTTCCTCTTTCGCCAACAAGTCCGATTACATTAATATCAGTTTTTGTATTTCTGGCGATCATGCCGAGAAGAAAGCTCTTACCAACCCCGGAGCCCGCGAATATCCCCATCCTCTGGCCTCTGCCGCAGCTAAGCAGCCCATTCATCGCCCTGATTCCAATGTCTATAGGTTTCGTTATCCTGCCCCTTTTAAGAGGATTGATCGGATCAGCATAAATTGGATATTCGTCTTCCGATTCTATTGGTCCCTTATCATCAATAGGATTGCCCAGACCATCAATAACCCTTCCAAGAAGATTATGACTCACTTTGACATTCGACTTTTTCCCAGTGGAAAGAATCCTGCAGCCAGACCCGATGTCATCAAGCTTTCCGAAAGGCATTAAAAGAACCTTTTCTTCCCTGAATCCCACAACTTCCGCGCTGATTGCTCTATTACCGCCATTCGGATAAATCCGGCACATCTCACCTATGGAAGTTTCAGGATTATAGCCTTCCACAAGAAGACCGATAACCCCGCTTACTTTTCCATAGACACTAAACGGATTTATACCCTTAATTGTTTTATGATATTTTCAGAGTTGCTGGTTCTTCGATCTCTGGCCTCCAACATCTGTCCTTTCACCTTTTAGCTTTCAGCCCAACGACTCCCTGATCTTATTTAACTGCTGATCCAGCCTGGCATCGAGTGTCCCAAAACGTGTCTTTATCACCACCCCGCCTCGACCAATTTCTTCATCCTTCTCAATCAATATATCACCGAAACTATTCAGAAAATCTGGTTTTGCCTCTGTTATGTAACGACAATCTTCAGGATTCAAACAAATACTGATACCATCCCTCTCCTGTACGTTTTTCATCGCATCGCTGAGAACAGAAAGAAGAACTTCACTACCTGTGCTCACTTCTTTATGTATAACGCTGCGAGCTATTAAGAAAACAAAATCGATTATTTCTTTTTCAGAATCTTTCAGAAATTCTTTTTTCAGTACTTTTAATTCTCCGATCAATTTCGCGACAGATTCTGCGGCAAGAGACAATTCCCCTTTTTCCCGGTTTATGCCCTCTGTTACCCCTTTTGAGAATCCTCTGTCATAAGCTTCTTTTGCCGCAATTTTTATTTTTTTCCCTATCGATTGCTCGGATTCTTCGATCTCAAAACCGCTATTCGTGTTATTCTCACAGGCATTAAAGTCTGCTTTATTTGCCGGAACATGGCGTATGCCGGCAATAACAGGCAAATCTGTAAGTTTAATATCCCGCGCCTTAACAACCTTATTGGAATCAGACAAATACATCATCATCATGGCCCGCTGTTATTGTTATTTTCTCTTCTTTTTCAAGTCTCTTTGCAGCTTCAATAATGATTTGCTGGTTTTTTTCAACTTCTGACAATCTTTTTGGCTGCATAACCTCTATATCTTCCTTGAGCATCCCAGCAGCACGTTTTGACAAATTTTTAAAAATCCTTTCTTTCATTTCACTGTCAATTATTTTCATGGCACAAGCCAAGACTTCACGATCTACCTCCTCAAGCAATATCCTCATACCCCTGTCATCCAACTTGAAAATATCGTCAAAAGTAAACATGAGGTTTCTGATATCGGCCGCTAAATCCGTATTTGTCTTTTCAAACGATTCTAAAATCCTGTTTTCATTTGATCGGCTCATCCTGTTTAAAATTTCAGCAATCATCTTAACTCCGCCAACTTGCTCTCCAGTATTTTTTTCCGCAATTATTTTCGATTCAAGAGTATTAGCCATATCCTCTATAAACTCACGCGGAACGCTTCCAAGTGTCGCGATTCTCTTTGCAATATCTTCCTGCTTGTCAGGGGGAAATTCTTCCATAATCTCAGACGCCTGTTCCGATCTCAGGTGCGCCAATATAAGAGCTATGGTCTGTGGATGTTCCATCTTTATGAAATCAATCAATATCTGTGCGTCTGTATTCCTCAAGTTTTCAATGGTTGGACTTTCCATTAAAAAGCTTCCATCTTCAATTGTTTTTAAGAGTTCTTTCCCTTTAACATCTCCCAAGGCTTTCAATACAATATTTTCGACAACACTGCCTTGAACAGACATGATACTGTTACCTTTTTCCTTGGCAAGTGAGCAAAATTCCCTTGCAACACTTCCTATATCTTCATTCGCCACCCCGTTTAACCCGGCCATACATTTTCCGACACGTCTGATCTCACCTGGCGCTAGATTTTTCATTACATTTGCCGCCGTTTCTTCGTCCAAAGACAAAAGGAGTACCGCCGCCTTTTCTTCCTTTGTCATACCCATACAATTTTTCCTTTCATATACATTACCACGCAAAAGCGTAGGAATAAATCAACCCTGATCCCTGAAACATTACCTGAGCCAATTCCTCAATAATTCCGCAAAGCTCCGGGCATCCTGGCTGGCCATATTCTTGACAACCTCCAGACCTCTTATGCTTTCACCTGTCTCTCCTCCCAGATCCAACGAAATATCCTTACTCTGTAGCTGAGAAACTCCAGCAGAAGGCAAAGCCCCTGCGCTAATTTTTTCGGTCACGTCCTTTGTCATAATGAATTTGATTAAAGGACGCAGAAGAAAAAACAAAACAAATATAAAGACAATTAATGAAACAAAATACTTTATGAACGGAACAATCAGATATAATTTAGTCTTCCAGCCCTCCCCCTCAGCAAACCCGGCTTCTAATTCAACTTTTCTGAAAGGAATGCTGGTTACCACTATCTGATCACCCCTTTTAGCGTCAAAACCAACCGACCCTTTAACAAGACTTTCCAGAGTCTCTATCTCTTTTTTCGATCTTGGCTGAAACTCTTCAACACCTTTATCATTTTTGTTATAAATTCCATCTATTAGCACAGCCATTGACAATTTTTCCACTTTTCCTACCGGCATTACAGTTTTGCTGACAACCCGGTTTATTTCATAATTAACTATTTCATCCGTTTTTTCATGATCTGTGCCATAGGATTTTGTATTCAATCCTCTCGTAGAGCTGACAGTACTTTCTCCTTCACTGACAGGCACGCTTGACTTTTCGCTCCTGCGGTGCACGCTCCTCACAACAGGTTCTTCAGGATCGTAAGATTCTTCTGTTTTTTCCATAACTCTAAAATCAAGAGTTGCTGAAACCCTTGCCACAACCTTTCCTTCTCCCAGCACCTTTTCCAGCATGGTTTGAATCCTGTCAGCCAGATTCTTTTCTACACTTCTTTGAAATTCCATTTGCGAATCTGTCCGCTTCGATGATTGAGATCCGCTTCTGGTGGCCAACAAAATATTCCCTCCGCTGTCAACTATCATCACCTCTTCAGAGCTAAGCCCTTCCACGCTGCCGGCCACGAGGGAGGCTATGCCTTCTACCTGAGATGCCAGCAGCTTCCTGCCTGTTTTTAATTTTATAATAACCGAAGCGGTCGGTTTTATCTGTTTTTCAACAAAAAGTGATTTCTTGGGTATTACAATATGAACCCTGCTGTGTTGAATCTCATTCAAGCCGGTGATTGTGCGTGACAATTCCCCTTGGAGCGCTCTTTGATAATTCAGATTCTGTACAAAATCGGTAACCCCGAAATTTTTGTTATCAAATATTTCAAAACCCACCACCCCGCCTCCGGGCAGTCCGGAAGCGGCCAGGTTGAGCCTCAATTCAGAAACATATTCGGCAGGAATTAATATGGAATCACCAGCAGAAGACACCTTATACGGAATCTTTTTTTCCTGCAATACAGCAACAATCTCTCCTGCATCCTCCGTAGAAAGATTGGAAAAAAGTGTCCTGTATTCTTTCTGATTTACAAAGAAAACAAATGCCACTATGCTGATTAGAGTGATAACAGCGACAACAAGAATGGATAATCTTTTCGATAAACTTAACGATTTAAAGACTTTTCCTGACTGAGATAAAAATTGAAATACCGAATCCATATATTCCTTTCACCTACACCTGCATCCGCATGACTTCCTGATAAGCTTCTAACATCTTGTTCCTTACCTGCAACATTGTTTTGAAGGAAATACTTGCCTTTTCCATAGCAATCATTGCCTCATGAATACTACCTGAATCACTGAGTTCCACCTTTGCAATAGCAGCATCGGCATCTAATTGAAGTTTATTGATTTCCCCGATTTTGTCCTTTAAAACATTGCTGAAAGAACTTTCGTTTTCCCCAACTTTACTGCTTTCTCCAGAAGTATTTGAAATTGGGGGCATTAAATCGCCCCTAATCAACATATCGTTCATCTTTAAAACCCCTCCTTACTACTCGACTACTCGACTATTTCCCTACTCGACTACTCGACTATTTTCCTACTCGACTACTCGACTACTTTCCCTACTCGACTACTCGACTATTTCCCTACTCGACTACTCGACTACTTTCCCTACTCGACTACTCGACTACTTTCCAAGTTCCAGTGCCTTAAGCGCCATATTTTTTGTTGTATCGAATGCGGTAACACAAGCCTCATACGCCCTGTTCGCAGTAATCATATCTGCCATTTCAACAACTTATTTATGTCAGGCATAGCCACAATACCTTTTGAGTCTGCGTCGGGATGATCCGGATCAAAAACCATCCTTATGCTCTCTCTCTCTTCCGTAATACCTTTCACCTTTACTATTTGCAAAACATCATCAAAACTACCTGTTAGCGGCTCAGAAGAAAAAACAATGGCTTTTCTTCTGTACGGCCCGCCGTCAGACGTACGCGTTGTATTAATATTGGCAAGATTCGACACAATAACGTCCATCTTTGCCCTCTGTGCTGCAAGCCCCGAAGCGCAAACCCTAAAAGATGACATGAATTCCATATTATTTTGCCTCCCTCAAAACAGTATCTAAACCCCTGAACTTTCTTGCCAGCAGCTCTACTGTAAAATTATGCATAAGATTGTTTTCCGCCAGTTTTGCCATTTCGCTGTCAAGGTTGACCTTTTCCCCTGAATCGATCACATCGTAATCGGCTTTACCAATCGTTGCCCCATATTTGTTGCTGATAAGATCTTTCAGCTCTTCTTTAAAAACAATATCCTTCGACCTGTAGCCTGGAGTATCTATATTTGCGATGTTTGAGGCTATTACCTTATGCCTTTCTGATCGAAAATCCAAAATAGCAGACAACATTTCTATGGTTTCACCAAATAACGCATCCATGATAATATTCCTTTATGCTGTTTAATGGTATTTTTATGCAATACTCATACCAGAACACATAACTCAAACACAGAAAATTAGAGGGTTAGCAGGCACACCATATCCTCATACGGATGCCGGAAACAAAACCCCAGCAATACTTCGCTCCACTTGTTTTTTTCAAATTGCGGAGCAAAGCAACATCTTTATTCAAAATTCGACGTTCGATGTTGAATGTTCATTTTTTCCTCTAACCCTCTGCATCCTGCTTATATTCATTGAGTTTATTACGAATAGTTCGCACACTTATACCGAGAATTTCTGACGCCCTGGTTCTGTTTCCTTCCGCTTTTTCCAGAGTTTTAAATATAAGTTTTTTTTCCATCTCCTTTAACGTGGTATCTTCCGAAGCAACCGATTTTAACAATACTTCCTCTGGTTGCCCGTACCTCTCGCCTTCTTTTTCCAGATAAAGGTGTTCAGGCAAAATTGTCTTGCCCCCTGACAGCAGAACCGCTCTCTCAATCACATTTTCCAGCTCTCTTACATTGCCGGGCCAGTTATAATTTTCAAGCATTTGCTCAGCTTCCTTCGATAATGCAGACATAGCTGTCCTGCCGAGCCGGCTGTACTTTTCCAGAAAATACCCGCAGAGTAACAACACGTCCCCCTTTCTTTCCCTCAGGGGAGGAATATTCACAGGTATAACATTCAAACGATAATAAAGATCTTTCCGAAACTTTTTGTCATCAATATATTTCTTTAAATCTGCATTTGTTGTGGCAATTATTCTAACGTCTATAGGAACTGATGCCTTGCTTCCCAGCCTGTCGACCTCAGATTCCTGTATAACCCGAAGGAGTTTCGCCTGAAGCTGAACATCCATTTCGCTGATTTCATCCAGCAGCAATGTCCCGCCATTCGCCAATTCGAATTTACCAAGCCTCATTCTGGACGCACCGGTAAATGCGCCCTTTTCATGTCCGAACATTTCGCTCTCAAGAAGATCATGAGGAATAGCCGCACAATTTACCGCCACAAACGACATGTCTGCCCTGCTGCTGTGAAGGTGTATATACCTGGCAATTAGTTCCTTCCCGGTACCACTTTCTCCCTGTATCAGAATGCTCGATTTGCTTCTCGACACATTCTTCAGCAACTCCAGAAGGGCAAGCATTTTTTTATTCTCTGTAATAATCGTTTTTTCCCTGGATAAACATTTCCTTACGTTATATTTTGAGTCACACTTTTCCTTTTCTTCTTTTTCAGCCACCACTTTTTTAACAAGCAATTCCAGATGATCTATTGAGAACGGCTTCATAAGAAAATCTGAAGCACCTTCTTTCATAGCTTCAACTGCGGTATTTATCGTACCGTAAGCCGTTATAACAATAACAGGAGTTTTAGAAGAAACCTTTTTAATTCCTCGCAAGACATCCATGCCATTCATCCCCGGCATCCTCATATCAGTTATAACCACTTCAAATTTATCCTCCTGAAATTTTTCAAGAGCATTAACACCACTCCCTGAAACTTCGACTTTATATCCGCAACTCTTTAGAGATTCGGAAAGAGCAATCCTCATTGAGGGTTCATCGTCAACAATTAAGATCGTTTTTGTTTTCATGGTTTCTCATAATTTATGGTCTCGTAAAAAGTGTTTCCGCAGAACGGCATAACTTAGTTTTTTACGAAACGTGTTAACGTGTTAGATGTTAAGTATTAAGAGCTTGATAAAACAAATAATTGCTTTAACCTGATACTTTACACTTAACACCTTATTAATTCGACTTTTTACGAATTCATCATCATTGGAAATGTAATATTAAAAACAGCTCCGCCACCTTTGTTGTTTTCTACGTCTATCGAACCACCGTGAATATCAACAATATTGTGAACAATAGCGAGACCAAGACCAGTGCCTTTCTCTTTTGCAGTAAAAAAGGGATCAAATATCTTTTTTATGTTTTCATCAGGTATCCCACTACCGGTATCCATAAAACTGATTTCCACGTTTGGATTGTAAGAGCTCTTTTTTTCATCATTACCACCGGAAATCCGCGTTTTAATATAAAGATTTCCTCCATTAGGCATCGCCTGCATGGCATTCAGCATAAGATTCAAAAATACCTGTTTTAGCATCTCGTCATTACCTATAATTATAGGATCAACATCTTCATAGTTTACAGTAATAACAATGTTCTCTTTCCCTAAAATCTGTTCGGAAAAAACTATAATTTCTTCAAGCAGATTATGGATGCTGACTTCTTTCATCAATGGCTTTTGATTTCTTGCAAACATAAGCAAATTGGATATTTTATTATCCATATCCTTTACAGCGCTTATGATATGAGATGCTCTGTCACGATTCTTTTTCTCTTTCAGCTCCTTTAGCAATAAAGAAGCAAAAAGTCCTATGCTCCCCAGGGGGTTTCTTATTTCGTGAGCAATACTCGCCGCTGTTTCACCCATTGCAACAAGTTTTTCCGTCCTCTTCCCACTTTCTTTCAGTTTCTCAAGTCTTGTAATATCGCGAAGAACAATAACCATTCCTATTTCTTTATCATTCTCTGTTTTGACGGCAGAAGCAAAAACTTCTAATTTTCTTCCTTTTAATCTTATTTTTTCTCCCACACCGCCATCAAAATGTTTGAGATCAAAGTGCCCTTCCGGATCAGATGGGAATCTATTTTCAAACAACAAATTTGCATTTACCCCCACGACATCCTTTCTTAAAAATCCGCTAAATACCTCGGCAGACCGATTCATCATCGTTGTTTTTCCTTCCAAATCAGCCACGACCACACCGGTCGTAAGACTCTCGATGATATTCTGAAGATAACTGCTTATCTTTTCTTTCTCTGTCAGGACTTTTTGCAATTCAATATTTTTGGACTCCAACTCCTTGTTTATGGCTTCAAATTTCTCTTCGAGATCGGCAAAAGCCTTTTGCAGCCTCATGGTTGCCCGATCAAAACTCTCAAACGATTGTTGTAAGAATGGGGTTTTCAATTCCCTAATCCCTCAACATATGCCCCATATTTATCAGCCCAGTTTTTATCTGCCATGTAATAATCCACTATTCTCGACCAGAATTCGTTGCCGTTTTTCCTTTTTAATAAGCTGAAGGATTTATCAGACATAGACTTATTACCAAGATTTGAATATCCCCGTCCTATATTGAATAGTATCCACAGGTTTTGTTCACCTTCGGAAGCGCTCTCCCCAGAATTTATTAAGGACCGTTCATACATCGAAATCGCCTGCTGATACTTCCCTTTATTATATAAACAATCTCCCAAACCCTCATAAGAATCCATAATCACAGGTACAAAACATTTTTGTGCGCCATTATCGCATTTTTTCAAAACTCTCTTATAATTTATCATGGCAGATGAATACAGGCCCATCTCTTTCAATGAATCAGCATATTTTTCACGGATAGCCGCACTATCTTCAATGTCTGCTTCGGAACCCAAAACTTTCAAGTAAAAGCCGGCAGCCTCTTTTAAAAGCCCCTCTTTATAAGAAATATCCCCAAGCAGCTTCATGGCAGTAATCGCTGTACTTTTATCCACTCCCAACCGATTTCCATACAACTCATTTAATCTTTTTTCAGCATCTTCATAAGACCCTCTGTCATAATCAATTTCCGCCATGTCAAACGAAAGTCCGCTTACTCTTTTATCCTTCCCAAACACACCAATCATTTCCTCAAAAAATCCGGCCGCATGATCTAACAAACCCATTTCCTTTAGACTCTTCCCAATTTTAAGCAACATATCAAATTCACCGTTCTTAAACAGAATCTCTTTGTCGGAATTAAAATATACATCCGAAACAGCGATATAGTCTTTCTTTGAATAGTAATCGTCAATCAGGCGGCTTGCGCTTAATACCAGTTTTTTCTGACCTTCTTTTTTATACGTTCCGTAAGGAAATTTATCCAGCAATAAAGAATAATTATCAAACGCTTCCTTGTAGTTCCTCCTTTTTATCAGGGCATCTCCTTTACGAGATATTAACTCTTGCTCTATATCAAAATTGGAAAATTTTCCCGCCAGTTTTTTATATGTTTTGATCGGATCTTCATAATAATCCATTCCTGAAAGGATATATAGCGGCAATTTTATTTTCGGGTCTTTAACTCCGATGTTCGCCATAATGAGCGCGCTATTCCGAGCTTCCACGCTGTCAGGATACCGTTCAACTACCAGACTCAGCACCTTAAGCGCACTGCGCAATTGTCCCATTGCCTCAAAAGAACGAGCAATCTTATAAAGAGTATCACTACAATGTTTGCCATCTGGAAACAGGTTCAGATAAACAAAAAAAAACTCCAGGGCTCTGTTGTGTTTTCCGGTTTGAAAGTAATGCGAGCCCAAATCCAAAAGAGTATTTTCCGGAATATCTTCCATGTCAGGCCACTTTTTCAAAGCATTACCATACCAGATATCAGCGTCATTAAATTGACGCATCTGAGAATAGCAATTCCCTACACTAAAATATGCGTCTCTAATACGTTTGCCGTCTGGAAATCTTTTTATGTATTCTTTAAACTTCTTGACGGCTTCGCCAAATTTCTTTGTTTTGTAATACATCTTGCCTGCCATATATAAAGATTCCGGCATGTAATCTGATTCAGGATATTTTAAACAGAGATTTTTAAATTCTATTAACGCTTCGTAATAAAAATTTAAGCGGTTGTAACTTTCGGCAAGCCTGTAAACGGCCTGCGCATTTTCCTTCTTTGGACCTGGATATTTTCGGATGATGTCTCTATATTGTTCAATGGCTTCTGAAATATGCCGTTTATCACCCTTCTCCCCTAAAAAATAGTAACAATCAGCTATACGCCTCATCGCTGTTTCATTTTTTTTAGTTTCAATCAGCTCCTTGAATTTGCTTAAAGCGTCTTCGTATTTTCCAGACATAAAATCGTTCATAGCGCTGTCATACTGTTTCACGTCCACCTTCAGGTCTATATCTGCTTTATGGAGCTGCACAGCCTTTTTATGAAGCAACGGAACCTCTTCTGTTTTTGGCGAATCAATTCCCTCTTTAACAACCTCCAAAAAACCATCCTCTTTTGGATTTAATAAATCCATTTCCTTTTTTGCCGAAACTGAACTAATGTGATTTTCCACATTTTCTACATTCCTGTGCAACACGTCTCTTTTGTTTTCAGATTTGACTTTTAATATTATAAAATTTTTAAGTACCCCTTTTCCCACCAACCTTTTACCAGCCTTTAATGCCTTGTCTCTATCCTTATATCTCCCTATAAATACACGATGCCATTTCCCTTTCTTCGGAATGCTCACTGTTTCACAGAAAGAATCATAACCCTGAGTTCTCAGACTATCGCTCAGTGCCGCAGCATCATTAAAGTTTTTATCCGAAGCCACATGAACACTGTAATATTCAGCTTCTACTGCGGAAATTCCTGAAACAGGCAAAACAATAAACCATGCGGTTAAAATAAGAAGCAAAACCTTTGAAAAATATTTCCAGTTTAAAAAAGGTATTTTGCAAAGGTCTCTAAACATAAGAAGTCTATCATGCAACATGTCTGATCTGAAAAAAAACATTGTTTACAGTCTCATAGAAAAATTATATAGTATTTTATTGAAAGTGAAAAGAACAGGGTTGAACTCCCCACAGTTTGCAGAGGGATAATTCCAGTAAAAAATATTTTTCAATATATGCAAAAGCAATTTATATGCCAAGCATTTTTGATGGCTTCGTAAAAAGTCAGAAAAGCACTTTCTGCGAAATACGCTAAGCGTTAACAACTTGATATAACAATTAAATTGTTTTGCTTTAATATGTAATACCTAACACTTGATAAATTCGACTTTTTACGAATTCATCATCTTTGATTATCTTAATTGAAAATTGTCTAAAGTTTCGATTTTTTTTGCCGATCTTAATTAATAAGGATATAAGGCTCTATAAAAAATCTTGTAACATTAGAGGTGTACCATGACAATATCGACTTATCATATTGACAATATTCTTAAAGTATACAACAAACAAAGCAAAATGGAAAATCGGATACAGCTTAAACCAAAAAATTTGAATAAAACTGCCGATATTGTAACCCTGTCATCTGAAGAAAACAAAAAAGAAGCTTTTGACAAAATATCATACAACCTTTTGGATATCATCTTGCAAAACGAAGAAACAAAATGAACAGGGTTATGGGCGGTCAACAGTACAAAAATACAAAATCAATCCTTGTCGTAGATGATGATCTGTCTATGCGAAGCTTCATTACTGATGCTCTCAGGGAAGGGAATTATTTCAACACCAAAGAAGTTGAGAACGGAATTCAAGCGCTTGAAACATTCCGAAAAGAAACTTACGATCTGGTAATCAGCGATTTGCAAATGCCAGGCATGAGCGGCATGGAGCTTTTAAACCAAATCAAAGAGTTAAACCCCTCTACACCCGTCATCATCATGACAGGCTACCCAACAATCGATATTACCATTTCCGCAATGAAGGAAGGTGCTCTTGATTTTCTCACAAAACCCTTTACAATAAAAAAACTCCTCTTCAAGGTAGATCTGTACCTCAAAGAAAAATCCATCCAGACCAAAGAAAATCTTCATATCGAAGGAATGAATTGGAAGCTGAACGAAAAAATCAAGAAACTGTCAACAATCGACTTGATTTGCGAACGGATCGAAAATACGGGTGAGGATAATGATGATATATTTGAAGAAATCATGATGCTTGCCCTCAATGTAACCGGTGGAGAAAAATGCCTGCTGGTTTTTTTTGATGAAACAAACGACAAGTTCTACAGAAAAACATTTCAAAGCAAAGACGAACCTTCCATCAACAAAGAAGATGATGCGATAGTGGAAAGTCTGAAAGATTTTTTCAAAGAGATAGTACGAAAAAGGGATGGCCAACTCTTAAGCTCTAAAGAGCCAAATGGTCTCTACCGCTATCTGATCTGCGCACCACTGATGATTAGAAATAAAGTCTTTGCTCTCATTACCGTAACAAGCAAAAATGCCGCCTGTGGTTTCACACAGAAAGATCTTTCATACATGCTTAGCATCACGGCACGAGCCTCGCTTCATCTGGAAAATAAGCTTCTCTACGAAAGTTTCTTCAGCAGCATAATGGACACCTTTGAATCGCTGGTTCTATCTATCCATGAACGGGACCATTACACCAATAGACATTCACGACGTGTAACAAAACTTGCCCTCGATACGGCCCGAGCCATGAACTGCTCCGCCTATGAAATCGAATCGCTGAAAATTTCTTCCATGCTCCATGATATAGGAAAAATTGCCATCCCCGATCATATCCTCCTGAAACCCGGTCGTCTGCTCGATGAGGAGTATGAAATCATCAAAAAACACCCGGAAATTGGTGAAAACATACTGCGATCGATCGCGCTTTTTGAGGATGAAAGAAAAATCATTCGACACCATCATGAAAGGTGGGATGGCAAAGGATATCCTGATGAACTCTCTAAGGAAAATATTCCCTTTCTTTCAAGGATATTAAGCGTAGCAGACTCCTTCGATGCCATGACAACAGATCGTCCTTACCGAAAGGGACTAACAATAGATATAGCAAAAAACGAACTACAGAAAAATCGCAACATTCAATTTGACAAAAATGTTGTAGACGCATTCATAAAATCGGGAGTAGTGAATTCCTGACCTCTAATCTATTACATCTACCTCAACTTCTGACCTCCTTACTCTCTGATACAATCTTGGCATACAAAATGCATCCTCATAGAAGTTATAAAAATTAATAAAGATAAATTCGTAAAAAGTCGATTTTATTCACTTCATGACCATTTTGGGCGCAATTGAAATGTTCATCCATTATAATAAATGCAAGAACTCGGTCTAAGGGCCTCAAACAGCTTGAATTTCTTGACGATGAACATCTCAATTGCTTTTTCCCAAAATGCTCAAAACCGTTCACAAAAGACTTTTTACGAAACCGTCAATAAAAACATACGATCTAAAATCAACCCTTTAAAATACCATTTTTTACAAAGGAATTAGAGTATAATAAGCAGCTATGTAAAAAGCTCTTCATATAAAACAATTGTTGTTAAGCTTGACACAAACGACAAAAAAATGACGCTATTCTATTGAACAGGCGTCTACGTTTCAAAAAGATAGGTGCTATAATGGTTAATGAATCAAAAGATTTTCCAGAAGTTAAAGAAACCATACAAAACCAGAGAAAACACGTAAGAGTAGATGACGTACTCAAACTTGATTACCGAAAAATTTCACAACAAGATTACAATGAGTGCAAAACAAAACCGGAAATTATTTTTAAAAAGACTTTTGGCGAAGCCTTTGAAGCGCCCAAAATTGAAGATGTTAGTTTAGAATTGCTCTACAAGCTTATATATCATGCAAACTTGAAAATAGACCGTATTCTAAATATACTGGAAAGCAAAGATACTGAAAGACCTGAATCTGTGAGCAGCGAAACTATAAATATCAGTGGTTCCGGAATGAAATTCATCGCAAACCGAAGTTTCTCGATTGGTGACATTATTATACTTAGAGTCTTTCTTCCTTTAATCTCCAAAACGTGGATAAATATACTTGGAAAGGTAGTCTCGGCCACAAAATCAGAAACTGAAAACAAGTACGATGTTACTATTAAATTTAAACAACTATCTGAAACTGACAGGGAAATTATCATCAGATATGTTTTTAAAAGGCAGAGAGAACTCATCAGGCACAACTCTGACGTGAAAAACCGGGAAATTTGAAATGGTTTCAAAATGCGCTTTTTCCCCAACGATCTTCAGCTGCCGCTGGAGTCTTCCTGTCCACCTGAATAATTACATTATTAGAAGCTATATTTTAAGGAGGTTATAAGCCGATCATTCCGTTCCCATCTGCCATAGTAGCTGTCACTCTTGCCGTTGAAAAATCCAGCGGCAATCGTTAATTCAAGCCCCTGACGAATTTTATACCTGGACTGGATTCTATTATATCTGCCTGATGGATCGAATTCAAAATCCGAAATGTACTGAAAACTTAAATCTTCATCATATTTAAAATTAATGCGTGTGAATATATTGTTCTGCCCTAATCTGCTTTTCTGTGAACTCCTCGTATAATTATCAGCGTATTGTTTTTTCGTTACTGTTTCTCCCGCATATTCTATAGTTACATCAATCTTTTCCAGAAAGATTTTTTTAGCCAATTCATCGACAGTGTATGTAAAACCGCCAACATAGTTGATATAATTATCGTCCTTTCCATCATAGCTGAAACTGAACAGACCTTCTCCATGAAACTCCCACTTTTTATAATCCGTCGAAAAACCGGCAGCATAATTGCCTACCTTTATATTTTCCTTGATGGTCACTGTTTTAGCCCCACGGGTTTCCTCTCTCAAAACATAATAAGGATTAAGACCGTGATAAGCAGAGGTAAACAAATCCCAGCCACGGAAGGTCGTCTTGGCCCTGACAAAATAACTGACGTTATTAATTGAAATATTGGGAAAATCCTCTTCGACTTCGTTGTCGTCGTCGGATGTATCTACATCTTCTTCATAAATATCATAATCTCCTGTGGAGCCTGACCAGCGAGAATATTCACTAGGCGGCTTGCCGGAATTGAATATGGGCAATATGGCTGCCGTAAGGGTAAACTCTTTAATGTAATAATCGACCTTAGTCTGCCATATGCCAAAATCTTTAGGGTCCAGCGGATCATTCGAATCCGTAGGACGGTATCTATCGGCAGGAGAGTAAAGTGTCGAAATCCCGTTCTTGAAAATCTTTTTACCCAGCATTACATCATAATCGTCCTGAAAAAAAGTAAGATAAAGTTCATTCAATTCCAGATAATGCCGTTGACGGTCTTTATCCTGTGGCCACCGAAAAATACCTTCATAGGTATCTTTTTGACTTCCCGCTTCCAGCCAGCCGGAAAAATCCAGACGCAGCGTATCATTGCCGGTCCATGTGTTAAATCTCAGGAGAACCTCTCCAACAGGATTCTTCTTATCAAGACCTTCCCTGTCTTCCGGTTCTCTGTAGAAAATATGACCGCGCAATTGAAGACTTCCCTCTAAGTTCTTGCCGACTTGGGTAAAGAGCTTAAATCGGTCATCCTTTTTCTCCACTGGCGCTTCCTCTAATTCGTCAAAAAGATCAAGATCGTCACCAGCTTTCTCTTCTGTTGGTAACATTTCCTGATCCAAGGCATTTAACAAATCAAGATCATCAGCACTCACAAACTGCTGAGAACTTACGCTCAGAAAGAAAACCAAGAAAAATACAACAAAATATTTTATCCGGTTCATAAGCATATCTCCTTATTAAATCATAACAATTCAGGTCTTTCAAAGAGACTTCTTTGGCAAGATTAACAGGATATTCAGGATTAAAACATCAAAACTAATCTTGTAAATCCTTATCAAAATCTTTACTTTGCGTTTGATTTCAAGGACTTCATTAAAGTCGAATACAGCCTTATGTTGGGTTTCGTTTCACTCAACCCAACCTACAACTACAACTTCATCAAGTGTTAGGGGTTAAGTATTAAGATAAAACATTTTACGAAACCGTGAAACTTATCCTGTATATCCTGTTAATCCTGTCTGATTTTTTTCAAATGGCTAAAATGCAATCAAATCCGTTTTGTTTCAAAAAGAAGTTTATTTGTATGTACCAAGCGCTCACCAAGAATCCGCGAAAGGTTGAGAAACAAACGACCGGCGATACGTGGATAAATTCTTTGAATTCTCTTAAGACTATTCCAGTCGATTTCAAGATAATTAATCGGTTCTAAAACACGCACGTCAGCAGATCGTAGACCCGGTTCCACAAGAGCTATTTCACCAAAAACGTCACCAGGATTAAGTTTGGTAAGAACAATGTCCCGGCCGGTTTTTTTATCCTTTGTTACTACTTCGGCTGTGCCTTCAAGAAGAAGATACATGCTTGATCCTTTTTCTCCCTGTACCAGGGCCAATTCCCCGGCTTTGTTAGCAAGAACCTTGCCTAACAAAACAACTCTTTTTATCTGCCATGGCCTGAGATCGCAAAACAACTCAGACTCCTTTATAACCGCCCGTTGGAGCCGGAGACCTATCATATCCCAGAGAGTCATCAACTGAGTAGATGAGAGCAGAATCGGCGTTATAAACAAATCGCCTATAATGGCAAATATCATGACCATTGATGAAAGCAGCCCAAAACTGATGACAGGGACAAAATTAGAAAAACCCAGCACAGCAAATCCCAGGGACAAAGCTATAGATGTTGAAATGATCGGTCTTATTTCAGCGTGCATGCACACATTAACAGCCTTGTCCTGACTTTGCAGAACACGCATCTCGGTATTATAACGGCTCATGAGATGTATGGTATCATCCACGGCAATTCCGATGGCTATCGCCGCTACCATGGCGGTTCCGGTATTTAAGGGAATGCCAAAAATACCCATAATGCCAAAGTTAAGAACAATTGGAAACAAATTCGGAATAAGTGATAAAACGCCGGCCTTAACATTGACAAACAGGATCGACATAATGATAAAGATGAGAACA
>JAFCZU010000053.1 GCA_019314185.1 Deltaproteobacteria bacterium
ATTATTTATTAATTTCAACTTACAAAAGCAGTTTTGTTATGTTTTTGTATGCTGTTTTTTCTTTAGGGGCACTTATTGCGTGAGTTTCAGACCTTTTCAAATTTAATTGTCTGTTCGCGGAGTAATGGAATTATAAAACCAGCTTTTTTGAGTTTGTAAATTTCTGTTCATAGGTTACCGAACCGATCAACCCGCCCATGAGCATGCTCTCGATAAAAAATAAGAACCACTTCATGCTGACAACTTGAGTTTAATCTATATCAAATAGTGCTTGATTTCTGCCGGGGTTATTCCGGCCACCGTAATGATTTCTGTTTTGTGCTGTTCAATAATCAGCGCTTCAACCTGTGTGTTGGGTGGAGCCTTGCTGTATCCCGCGCAAATTGATGCTACCAGGGCAACAACATCTTTTGAACCTCCCCTCGGCATAACAACAACAGGCCCGGGAATATCCTTTAGTTTAATAAGAATATCCATGGCAGGGTTGTAATATTCTTTTATTTGTTCATTATCCTTTTTTGTGCGGCCAACAACAATTTTTGTATTATTATTTAGGCGCAGATGGCGGCCATGTTTAAGCATATTAAGCTCGTCTTCACTATAAATATCCTGATGATCAAAAAGGTCATTGAGGCGATCTGAATAGCCTTTGTCTGTGAGAAGACAACCGCCTCCCGGGGAAGGATAATCTTCAAAGCCAAATTCTCCAGCTAATTTTATTTGCGGCTTGCGCGACCTTCCGGTTATGCCTAATAACAGGTCTCTGTTTACCAGCCCCTCTTTTTCAGGTATTGTTTCAGGAAGTCTTAAGGCGCTTAAAGGACGCAGTATATAGCCGTCACAACCTGATTGTTTCTCCACATAACGAAGTGACGGTTTTGTCTGGGACATGGGACGTTGCCCAAGCACCTCTCCGCTGAAGAGAAAATCAAACGCATTTTCTCTCATTATCGCTCCTCCAATCCTGAACATCAAGGCATGGCAATCCAAACACGGATTCATATGCTTTCCGTATCCGCACGGAGGATTCTTGAGCATTACAAGGTATTCTTTTGTAATATTTTTGATTGTAATGGGTATTCCGGCAATGCGAGCAGTCTTAAGAGCCTTTTCAGAAGAAAAAAACGGGGTTTCAAAGGTTATCCACTCAACCTCTATTCCCTGTTTGCGCAAAATCAGCGCAGATAAAATACTGTCAAGGCCACCGGAACAAAGACCCAGTGCCCGTACTTTCTTTGAATTTAATTTCATAATTTTAAGTAATTATTCAGCTACAGATTTACATAGATGAATGCAGATAGTTTAAATACAGTAATCACTCAGGCACAGAGGGGCAAAGGCACAGTGGCACAAAGAAAAATAAAAACATATAGAAATATTAGTGATAATCAGCGTAGATTGGTAGCTGAATAGTTACAATTTTAATATATAACATTTTACGATGCTAATGCATAATTATTTATCGGTTGTTTACAAACCGAAATTTTTTTCTAAAGTAGTGCCACTACTATTATTCCAGCTTTTCCTATCAGCTGAGAGGGCTTAATTGCCATGATATCAACCAATCAGTTTCTTTTTCACTGTGAAGAGCGGCTTAAGGTGAGGGAAATTCCATGCGTTAGCACTGTGTAAGAAAAGTTGTATTTTTTACCTGTCCATGAAATATTGAAAAAATGTAAAGTTACGATAATAATCACATAATTTTTCTGAACAAGGAAATTAATATGATCAAAATTCTTCTAAAAAACAGTGTATTCATTCTTTCTCTTTTATTTGTTTTGAGTTGCGTTAACAAAAAAGATAACAATATCCCGCAAGAATTAGGGGAATTAGAGCTGTTTAAGATTGTCAGAGGGGATGAAGCCGATGATTTTGTCAATAAAATGCATGGCAAAAAACTCGGCGTTAAAAAAAATCTGATAGCTTATTACGGCAGTAAAAATTCAAGGAATGTTCTTTATATCAGCGTCTATGAAAAAGTCGAAGAGGCGAAAGCCGATTTACAAAACATGGCAATAAAAATGGCACAAGGAACGGCAGTATTTACACCGTTAAAGTTTGACAAAATGGAGAATGGTGTCCGTTTTCATACTGAGGGAATGGGGTTGATACATTATTTCTACCGAGTTGATAATATATTAATCTGGTGGCAGGTTGAACCTGATAAAGCTGATTCCACAATTAGTGATCTGTTTAATTTTAAGTTCTCAAGTTTCGCACCCTTTAATTTGCCAAAGCGTTAGACGGCAAGGGCTAAAAATGTTATTTTCAACCCTTACCGTCTTGATATTGATAGAAATCAAGGGCGCGAAACTTGAGTTAAGTTTTTGAGTTTCTAAATTTTTGAAACAGATAAACTCCGCAAATACTTCCAATTGTATCAGCCAGAGCATCCATTATATCCGCATTCCTGAATGGAACAAAATACTGGTGCAGTTCATCGCTTATCCCATAAAAAGATGATGCAAGTATGCTGAGTATAATTACAATGTTAATATTATTTTTAAATTGTGTGGTTTTAAAAGCTCTTAAAAACAGGGCGCCCAAAACCGCGTAGGCAAAAAAATGGAGAAGCTTGTCAAAATGAGGCAGATCAGGCGTTGTTTCAGGGGATGGATATGAGGACTGGATGAAAATGATGAGACAATAAATTATTATTGGAAACCAGTAAAATAAAAAATTCTTATAACTTCTCGTCATGATTAGGCAATTTCCATATCCGATTTCCTCTTGCTGATATGTTCAAGAACCCTGCTTAAAAACTCCTCCATAGCAATGCCATATCTGACATTACCATCTAATGTTCTAACTGAAAGAGCGCCTGATTCCTTTTCCTTTTTTCCAATAGTAAGTATAAGAGGAATTTTATTTATCTGGGCTTCTCTAATTTTTTTATTCAGGCTTTCTGTTCTGCTGTCTAATTCTGAACGCAGTCCTGCTTTTGTAAGAGTTGCCATTACTTCATTCGCGTAAGGAACAAGGTCATCGTTTATCGGCAATATGATTACCTGCACAGGCGCCATCCATAAAGGGAATTTACCCGCAAAGTGTTCAATCAAAATACCGAAAAACCTTTCAACAGAGCCAAAAATTACCCTGTGGATCATCAAAGGGCGGTGTTTTTCATTATCCTTTGCAATATAAGACAGGTCAAATCTTTCAGGCAGCGCCATATCGAGTTGTATCGTTCCGCACTGCCAGGTGCGTCCAAGTGCGTCCTTAATATGAATATCTATCTTTGGCCCGTAAAAAGCGCCGTCACCTTCATTGATTTTATAGTCCTTGCCGTAAATCTTGAGCGCAGACTTTAAGCCTTCTGTTGCAACCTCCCATTGTTTGTCCGTGCCGATAGATTTTTTAGGACGTGTTGAAAGCTCTAAATAAAAACCAAGCCCGAAAGTATTGTAGATACGTTCTATCAGCCTGAACACACTTAGAATTTCATCTTCAATCTGGTCAGGTGTCATGAATATGTGTGCGTCATCCTGATGAAAAGCCCTGACCCTGAAGAGTCCCGATAAAACACCGCTCAATTCGTGTCGGTGCACAAGCCCTATTTCAGCGGCACGGATCGGCAAATCTTTGTATGAGTGGGGCTTTGCGCCGTAAAAAAGCATTCCACCCGGGCAGTTCATCGGTTTAATGGCATATTCTGTTTCATCCACCATGGATGTGTACATGTTTTCGCGGTAATTTTCCCAGTGGCCGCTTTTTTCCCACAGGCTGCGGGAAAGCATAACAGGGGTCTTTATTTCAATATAACCTGCCGCCCTGTGCTCAGAGCGCCAGTAATCTATCAGAGATCTCCATATGGCAAGCCCCTTTGGGTGAAAAAAAGGCATTCCAAGAGCTTCGTCATGAAAGCTGAAAAGATCCATTGCCAGGCCGATTTTTCGATGGTTCCTCTTTTTTGCTTCTTCGAGAAAATTCAGATATGCTTTTAACTCCTTTTTGTTAAAAAAGGCTGTGCCGTAAATCCTCTGAAGCTGCTGTTTGGTCTGATCAGCACGCCAGTAAGCCCCTGAAACCTTCATAAGCTTTACTGCTTTGATAAATCCTGTGTGTGGGATATGCGGGCCGCGGCACAGATCTGTAAAGTCTCCCTGTTCATAGAGAGATATTGTCCCATCTTTCAGCTCTGAAATTATTTCCAGTTTATACGGCTCATTTATATAAAAATCCATTGCTTCAGATTTTGATACTTCTTTTCTTTTAAAAGGAATCTTTGCCTTTATGATTTTTTTCATCTCAGCTTCAATTTTCGGAAAGTCCTCTTCAGAAACCGGCTGCATGTCAATATCGTAATAGAAGCCGTTTTCCACAACAGGCCCTATTGTGAGCTTTGCTCCTGGGAAAACATGTAAAATAGCCTGAGCCATAACATGCGCGGCGCTGTGACGAAGGATGCTCAGCGCTTCCGGCTCCCTCGTTGTAATAAATCTTACAGACGAATCTTTTGTAATCTTTGTGTCCATGTCAACAATCACAGAGTCAATCTCCACAGCAACGCAGCTTCTTACAAAATCATCTGAAATGCTCATTGCTACATCGAGACCGAAAGGGATATTTTCAAAACTCTTTATATTGCCGTCAGGAAATGTTATGTTTATCATAATAGCTCACATGGTGTTAAATATTAAAAGTGTTAAGTGTCAGGTGTCAGGTGTCAGGTGTCAGGTGTCAGGTGTTGTATTTTATCAGGTCTTTAACACTTAACACGTTTTGTAAAAAGTGGTTTTTCGACTTTTTACAAATTCATATATTTTATATGTTTTCGTGTTTTCGTAACAAACAAACATTTATGAGAATCAGCCGCGCAGGTCAAGGATAAAAAATGGAAGTAAACAGTAAGTTGGATTATAAGATAGTAGATACCATATCCGGGCTGGAAGATTTCGCCGGATCTCTGGAAAAGGAAAAAACCATTGCCGTTGATCTGGAAGCAGACTCCATGTTTCATTTTCAGGAAAAGGTCTGCCTGATCCAGATAGCTTCGGAAAAAATAAACGCGATCATAGATCCTTTGAAAATAAATGACCTGTCTTCGCTTAAATCTCTGTTTGTAGATCGTGATATAAAAAAAATATTTCACGGAGCAGATTATGATGTTCGTTCTCTATACAGGGATTTTCGCATAAAAATAAACAATCTGTTCGATACCCAGCTTGCAAGCATGTTTCTTGGTATTAATGGAACCGGTCTTGATGCGGTTGTTCGGCAAAGGTTCAATATAAAGCTTGATAAAAGATTTCAAAAAAAAGACTGGTCAAAAAGGCCTCTGCCGGATGAAATGATACAATATGCTGCCGGCGATGCGATTTATCTTTTTCCCCTGGCAAAAATCCTCGAAAAAGAGCTTGCTGAAAAAGAACGTCTTCCCTGGGTACAGGAAGAATGCGCGATTTTAAGTAAGGTGAGACCTCCTGAATTAAATAACAACCCATTATATCTAAAGTTTAAAGGAGCAGGGCGGTTAACCCGTAGATGCCTTGCTGTTCTTGAATCTCTTCTTCAGTTTCGCCGGAAAATTGCAAAAAAGAAGGACAGGCCACTGTTTAAAATATTCAGCAACGCATCAATGATGAAAATTGCAATTAAACAACCTGCTAATTTAAAGCAAATAGAAAGGATGAAAGTATTAAGCGCGAGACAGATTGACATGCATGGCAATGCCCTGGTAAAAACAACAAACAGGGCTTTGGAAATACCCGAAAAAGATCTTCCTGTATATCTCCGCGGGAAAGCTCCTTTAATAAAGCCTGAAGTAAAGGAAAGGGCAAAAGCTCTTAAAAACTGGAGAGATAAAAGAGCAAAGATACTTGAAATAGATCCCGCGTTATTATTAAACAAAGCTCTGATGAATACTATTGCCGTGCAAAACCCCCTTGATACACACGATCTTAAAGAAATTAAAGAGATGAAAAACTGGCAGAAAAATGAATTTGGAAAAGATATTACAGCGGTTTTAAGGAAGGTGAAATAAGACTTGATGGCGTCGTAAAAAGTCGATTTTGTTCACTTCATGACCATTTTGGGCGCAATTAAAATATTCATCTAAAATGCAAGAACTCGGCCTAAGGGCCTCAAACAGCTTGCATTTCTTGACGATGAACATCTCAATTGCTTTTTTCCCAAAATGCTCAAAGCCGTTCACAAAAGACTTTTTACGAGGCCATCAGACTTTATTCGTTCCTAAAATTTTTTTGACGGATGTACTAAAAATATGATACCAAAATCATTAAAGATTTACTGATAATCTTATAACAATCCTGAAGACTCTCCCCCACTTTTGTTCTTTATCGCAGCAGGAGGTTGAAGCATATTTCGTGCACAGCATAAGATAATGTGGCTGCCGGCAATTATCGTCATAACTACCCTGATTTTTTTTGGCTGCGACAATGGCTCTGAGCGGAAAGAGATCGACCTGAAGGACACAGCCACCGAGAACGAAATTCAAAAACATGCAGCAGTAAATAACATGCACATCCTCAAGTTCGGATTTGACCTGCGCGCCTCGCCGCAGGAGGATGCCGAGCAGTATCTGCCGTTTCTGCGTTACCTCGAAGAAGCAACCGGCTACAAATTTGATCTGCGCTTCACCCCCAGAGGCAGCAATATTGTGGATGACCTGGGACAGGGCACAGTTCAGTTGGCGGCAATTGGCGCGAGAAGTTATATAGAGGCACGGGCACGATACAAAGTTGTTCCCCTGGTTCATGGGCTGAACATCGAGGGAAAAGCAGAGTATCGGTCCGTTATCTTCACTGCGTCGAAAAGCCGTATAAAAAAGATCGAAGACCTGCGCGGCAAACGGTTTGCGTTCGGTAATGTCAGATCCACTCAAGGCCACATAATCCCGAGAATTATGCTCGCCGAATCCGGCCTTACACTTAATGATTTCTCTTACTGCAAATATACCGGTTCTCATCGCAACTGTGCCAATGCTGTGACTGCAGGGCGTTTTGACGCAGGAGGGATGCAGGACATCATGGGCAAAAGCATGGAGGCCGACGGTCTGATCCGCATTATCAAAATCTCCAGGTATTATCCTTCAAGCAGTATCTCGGTAAATAAGAACGTGCCTGCCGAAAAATTAGCCAGGATCAAACAGGCGCTTCTTGATTTTGACCCAAAGGGACGTCATAAAGCCGGGCTTTATCACTGGGAGAGGACAGAGATGGCGAACGGTTTTTGTGAGGCAAAGGACGAAGATTACGCGGAACTTCGCGACTGGATACGGAAATTTAGTCTCTTGTGCAGGGAAGAGGAGGCGGCGGCACAATGAAACTTCATGTCAAGTTCGCGTTATTGGTTGTATTGCTTATTCTGTGTACTGGATTTATGTCCGTATTCTTTGTATCGCAAACCATGCGTGAGTCCATGGTTGAAAGACTCGAAAAACAGGCCATGTTAATTGGGGCTACCATGGCGGAGCATATTACTCACAGTGTCATCAATAAAGAGGTTGTCGCAGTTAATGAGGCGCTGGAACTCTTTCTCCAGCGTATGGAAGATGTGGAATATATCTATGTTGTTGATTTTGACGGTCAGGTCTCTGCTCATACCTTTGAAGGGGGATTGCCAAGAGTATTTCTTAAACATGAGCTTGCGGAAAAAATCACGACCGGCGGCATTAAAAGATATTCCATAAAAGGCACAAAAATTTTCGATATCTACTATCCCCTTATACCAGGTATGCTGGCACATCTCAACATCGGCATGAGGGAGCACGACCCGTTTGCTTCCGTTATGATACTGTGAATTTCAGGCGTGGTTGTCGCTATTATATTGCTCGGTTTCCTGATAGCCGTCCTAATGAGTCGCCGCATCACCCGGCCTTTGAGCAGGCTTTCGAAATCACTCTGCGCTTTCGGCAAAGGAAAAAGTGAAAAAGAGCTTGAACACATCGGAGGCGGCCGGGAAGTAATGGAACTGACGGACTCGTTCAACCGGATGATTGTTGATAAAAGACATGCCGATGAAACAGTGCGTTTTGAAAGAAACAAGCTGATTAACATCCTGAACACCATGGAGGACGGAATCTATATCGTTAATCAGCAATATGACATTCAATATGTAAATCCAATACTTATAAAGGATTTTGGCTCGTTCGAAGGGGTAAAGTGTTATACGTATTTTCACGACCGGACAGAGGTTTGCCCGTGGTGTAAAAATCGAGAAATTTTTGCGGGTAAAACCGTTCGTTGGGAATGGTATTCCGCTAAAAATCAGAAAACATACGATCTCATTGACACTCTGATGAAAAACGCTGACGGCAGTATGTCGAAGTTAGAAATATTTCGGGATATCACCGAGCGTAAGCAGGCAGAAGAAGAGCTGAAAAAATACGCCAAAGCTTTAGAAGAAGCACGAAACAATTTAGAAAAGAAGGTTCAGGAAAGAACCCAGGAGCTCAAAGAGGCCCATGAGGCGTTGGTTTGCAAAGAAAGACTCGCGGCGCTGGGACAGTTGTCAAGCAGTGTCGGTCACGAGCTTCGCAATCCTCTTGGAGTGATAAAGAACGCCTGCTATTTTCTGAATATGAAGATAGAGACTATTCAGGATGAGGCGGTCAAAGACAATATCGGGATAATGAATCGGGAGATAGATACTGCAAACAAGATCATCACGGATCTTTTAGATTTTACGCGGATCAGGGAGTCCATGCGTCAGGCTGCCGATGTCAATCAACTTGTCACAGAGACCTTATCCAAATCGCAAATACCTGAAAATGTCACTGTAAGTACTGACTTTAGCGAGGAAATGGCTTCTGTTTCCATAGATCCCATCCAGGTAGGACAGATATTCCTCAACCTGATCGAAAATGCCGTGTATGCAATGGGAGAAGGCGGAACACTCAAGGTATCCACAAAGGAAACAGAAGGAAGTGTAAAGGTTGTTTTTGTCGACGATGGCTGCGGTATCCTCAAGAAAAATATGGAGAAGATATTCGAGCCTCTCTTTACCACCAAAGCAAAAGGTATAGGTCTGGGTCTTTCGGTATCAAAAAGTCTGGCCGAGGCAAACGGAGCAGACATTTTGGTAGTGAGTGAAGAGGGGAAAGGAAGCAGGTTTGTAGTAAGATTCAGGAATTTGGAGGTTAAGAATTGTGAATTATAAGAAATTTGAAGAATTGCCATGTTGGAACAAGGAAAGGGAAGCATGACACAGAACCAAAAAAAATCCGCGCCGCAAAAGCCGATTAATATTCTAATAGTTGATGACGACGACGGGATGACACAAACCCTGAACTATATCCTCACGGAAAAAGGCTATGAAGTGGAAACAGCCAAAGACGGCTTTAGCGCTCTGTCGCGGATTAAAGAAAAAACATTTGATATTATCTTAACAGATATCAGGATGCAGGGTATGAATGGCGTTGAGCTGTTAAAGGAGATCAACAAATTGTTTCCCGGCACAACAACAGTAATGATGACGGCCTACACTCTGCCCGAACTGGTCAAAGAAGCAAAGAGAGAGGGAGCGCTGGTTGTTTTTCCCAAGCCCCTGGATCTGGACAATTTAATTGTTTCTATCAAGGAACTTACCAATAAAAAATCGATATTGATTCTGGACGATGATATTGATTTTTGCAAGTCGTTTCAAGGGCTGCTTAATGAACAGGGCTATAGCACTACTTTTACTACTGAAGTCGATGAAGCCATCAACCTTGTATTAGAAGCCAAATACAGCACCATATTCCTGGACATGAAGCTGAACGGAACAACCGGTCTTGACGCATTAATCGCCATAAAGAAAGTTGACCCTGAGGTGGTTGTAGCGCTCATAACAGCTTACCGGCAGGAGATGGCGGGATTGGTTGCCGAATCTCTCAAAAGGAGCGCCTACACTTGTCTTTACAAGCCGCTGGATATAGACAAGCTTCTGAGATTATTGAAAGAGATAGAAAGAAAAAGATTAAAGGGAATACTATGATGATGAGGAAAAGTTTGAAATTTGAAGCTAAGGAATGCGCCTTTCGGCGCAGTCAATCTATAGAAAATGGCAGAATACCTTAACTTTAGGCACTTTACACTTCAAACTTTATCTTACTTTAGGTACTTAAAACTTATATTGTAATGAGGCAGGGTAAATATGATAAAGGAACCCAAAAAACTCACAACACAAGAGCGTCCCACTATTCTGATCATAGATGACGATTCTGGAACATGTCGAACCCTGAGCTATATCCTGGAAGAAAAAGGCTACCTTCCCTCTTCCGTCGGCAATGGCAAGGATGCTGTTAAGGCTGTTCAGAACGGATTTGTTAATCTGGCCCTGATAGATCTGAAACTTCCAGACATACAGGGTCTCTATGTACTGGAAAAGATCAAGGAATTATCCCCGGATACTGAGGCTGTGATTATTACCGGGCATGCTTCAGTAGATACAGCGGTTCAGGCAATGCATGACGCGGCTTTCAGTTATGTGACCAAACCTATCGACATGGAGTACCTGTTTGCCATTATCGCGAGAGCTCTGGAAAAACAGAAATTACAAATAGAGCGAAAACAAAATGAGGAGGAGCTGCGGGAGGAAAAAGAATTTTCTGATACATTGCTTCAGAATACACCTTTCGGCATCATGCTGATAAACAGCAAAAAAAGGATCATTGAGATAAACCGCGCTGCGCTTGATATTCTCGGCCGCGAAAAAAAGGATGTGTTCGGAAAAATTTGTCATGAATTTATATGCCCGGCAGAAAAAGACGAGTGTCCTATTTTTGATAGAGGAGAAGAGATTAACAATTCTGAGAGATCAGTTCTTAACCTAAAGGGTGATACGATACCTATTTTAAAGAGTGTTGTGCCGATTAAGGTAAAAGGCGAGACATGTCTTCTGGAAACCTTTCTGGACATAAGCGAACGCAAGAAACTGGAGGCTCAGCTGCTTCAAGCCCAGAAGATGGAGGCTGTTGGAACACTTGCAGGCGGCATAGCCCATGACCTTAATAACATTCTTCAGGTCATCTCCGGTTATGCTCAGCTCCTGATGTTGAAAAAAGATACAAATGACTGTAACTACGATATGTTGGAAGCGATTGGGCACTCAACCCGAAGAGCTGCTGAACTCACCACACAGCTTCTGACATTCAGTCGTAAGGTAAAAAGCAAACTAAGGCCGGTCGATCTTAATCATGAAGTTTCACAGGTTTCTAAATTACTTCAAAGAACTATTCCCAAAATGATCAGTATAGAAACGCATCTTGCGGATGATCTGAAAATAATTAACGCAGACCCTTCACAACTTGAGCAGATAATGATGAATCTCGGGGTCAACGCCAAGGATGCCATGTCTGATGGCGGCAAACTGATTTTTCAAACAGAAAATGTTACGCTTGACGAAAAATACTGTAATGCATTTGAGATCAGACCCGGCGATTATGTACTTTTGAGCGTTTTGGATACCGGCTTCGGCATGGACCGAGAGACTATAAAACATATTTTTGAGCCTTTTTACACTACCAAGAGAAGAGGTAAGGGTACCGGATTGGGCCTGTCCATGGTCTATGGCATTGTAAAGAACCATGGGGGACATATTACATGTTACAGCGAACCGAATCAGGGCTCCATTTTCAGGATCTATTTTCCGATGCTGGGAGCGGAGAGCACAGAACAAAAAGCGGAAAGCAAAAAAGAAGAGATTGTCGGCGGGAATGAAACTATCCTCATGGTGGATGATGATGAGATCTTGCTCAACCTCGGACAGGATATGTTGGGCGAATATGGTTACACCACTGTCGCGGCTGAAACCGGGGAGAAGGCTGTTGAACTGTACAAAGCGCAAAAAGACCAAATTGATCTGGTACTTCTCGATATAAGCATGCCCGGAATGGGCGGCCACAAGTGCCTCCGCGAACTTCTCAAGATCAACCCGAACGCAAGGATTGTAATCGCCACCGGTTATGCCGTCACAGGAAAGGTCAAAGAACTTCTGGACTCAGGCGCCAAAGACTATATCGGAAAGCCGTATCAGTTGAAAGACTTGCTGAAGAAGCTGCGTGGGGTTTTAGATAAGAAAAAATAAGTGCCTAAAGCATAAAAAAGTTTAAAGTGTGAAGTTTGAAGTGCCTAAAGTTATGGAGTGCGCCTTCGGCGCCATCAATCTATAGATATGGACAATAGAAATTTCTCAGAAAAAACTAAAAGCGCCATATAAAATTGGCAGAATACCTTAACTTCAAACTTCAAACTTTAGGCACTTCAAACTTTGAAGGTTTCTTAAGGATTTATGAAAACAAAACTATTCACAAACATGACAGTAGCTGTCTTGGCGACTTTGTTGGTTATCACAGTTACTATATACCCGGCTTATTTATTTCAAAAGAATTTTGAAGCAACCCTTGTTTCGCAAACGCAGCAGCAGTTGTTGACAATTGCAAAATCTACCGCAAGGAGTCTGGAAGAATTTATTGCTGAGTATTCAAAAGATCTCAAGACCTTTGCAAGAAACCCATTATTTCAAGAAGAACTCTACAGAAAGACCCTGCATGACAAGCCTGACAGTGGATATTGTCCGCTCAAGGATTTTTATGAGGTTCATAAAGATGATGTGGATGCTCTTACGACATTGGATGCTAACGGTATTATGCTTCACAGGCATCCTTTTATAGCAGACAGACCCGGAATGGATCATAGCGATAAACTTGGCGTGGCTTATGTGCTGAAAGAACATAAACCGAATGTCAGTGAAGTGTTTTTCAATAACTTGGGGAATCCCGCCATTTCTATCTCAGAGCCGGTATTCTATAAGGGTGTATTTGCGGGGATGATTCGATGGATGATTCAGATCGATACTATTTCGAGGCGTTTTGTTCAACCGATTGAGGCAGGTAAGAAAGGTTTTGCTGTTCTGTTGGATGAAAAAGAAAGGTTTTTATCCCATCCCAAAAGGAGTTTTGGAGATAAGACTCTCCGTGAGTTTGTGGCTGAAATGAAAAAAGATTTTCCTGCCTGTGACCTGTCCGGCCTGAGCAAGAGGGAGGAAGACCACCTTAACGGGAGAGAAGGAACCGCTACCATATATTGTATAATGACAGCGGGAAGCGAAGGCGACGCTAAAACCACAAAGAAATTAATAGGTTATGCCCCTGTTCATATGGGAAATAAGACATGGTCTATCACTGTTAACCTTCCATATTCTGAAATCACAGAACCTGTTCACAGGCACGCAAGAAATATATTCGGGCTTGCAGGGCTTGTTATTCTATTGTTTGGAACGGGAGGAGCTGCTTTTTTCAGAGTCCGAAAGAAGAAAGCCGAGCTTGAAACAGAGGCCAGATATTTTAAGCGGCTTGCGGATGGAGCGGAAGCTCTGCGGAAAAGCAAGGATGAGCTGGCAAAATATGCCGTTGCCTTAGAAGAAGCACGGGACAATTTAGAACAAAAAGTTGAGGAGAGAACAAAGGAACTGAAAGAGGCTCAAGAAGCGCTGGTTCGCAATGAAAAACTTGCCGCCCTGGGACAATTGGCAGGCAGTGTCGGCCATGAACTTCGCAATCCCCTCGGAGTAATAAAAAATGCCGGTTATTTTCTCAATATGAAGATAGATACCAT
>JAFCZU010000706.1:0-603 GCA_019314185.1 Deltaproteobacteria bacterium
CAGATGGCTGCGAGACACCAAGTTTTTTGGACAGTTCCGTAGCACTGAAGCCCAGCTTTCTCACTGCCCAGTAACACAATAAACTTCGTGCTTTGACTGTGGCCTGATGCTTGCCGGCACGCCATACCTGATCAGGGGTAATTCCAAACTCGGATGATACTCGGATCGTTACTTTTTCCAAGTCATACCCCTGAGCTTGAAGCCGGTAACGCTCTTCTAATTGTTCTTTCGCCTCATTTAATACAGACAGAGCAAAATCACCGTCACCTAAAATACGTTCATCGCTTTTCATATGATCCTGCACCCGGCGCATCGCTTTGACCGCTGACCAACCGCCGGCACTTCGAACCAGACCTCCCCCCACTAATTCCGGCCGGCGGCCTTGAGCAATACCTTTTTCAACATAGGTGTGATATGCCTTGCGTGCCGTTGGAACTTTCTTTCCAAACAACCGCAATACATAGCCTGTGTCCTGAAAATCTCTTCTGATCTTTCCCATCAATGCACTATGTCCACTATAGGGATACCTGTCAGAATCTTTAAGCGTTTTTACAATTTTAGCGCGCAATGGATTTAAATGAATATAGCGAACCAGTTCAAGCA
>JAFCZU010000706.1:609-2233 GCA_019314185.1 Deltaproteobacteria bacterium
AACCAGTTCAAGCAAATAGGCGTCTTCCTGGCACAAAATGGACTTGTAGCGATTTTGAAACAAATATCCATGCCGCCGATGACGGCGATTATACGAAACCGCATAGCCGGTTAAAAGTCGTCTCATAACCGTTGCAAGAGGCGTTTGGCCCGTCCGTAATAAAATATGGGCATGATTGGGGATGAGTGCCCATGCGAAACAAAAGGTTTGCGTCTCGGCAACAATATTACCCAGACGTTCAACGAAATTATCACGATCTTGATCATCTGTGAATATCCGCCGACGCTCAATCCCTCGAACAATGATGTGATGCAAGGCTCCGGGAGCATCGATGCGTGCTTTACGTGGCATACAACCTTCATATCACAGCAGTCTTAATTTTTAAAGTTATAATTCATTTCCTCTTAGAGGAAATACTCATTAACGCTGGTTTCAAGTATCATGAACCTGAGGTCACAAAAAAGCTCAATTCCTGATATTTTTTTGTGCTAAGTGGGTCAATTTTGTTGGCCGCTACTGGGTCATTTATTTTGGCCATTGACAAGCGAAACAAAGGTAAATCAAATCATCGGTCATTCGACAACGTAGTTGCTTAAATCAGGTAGACTTTCAAAAAAGATATTTTCTATAGAATAGACCGGGCTTGTCCAACAAACGGTTCAGATTGTGGTGCAAGTATTTTGTCAGTTTTTGCAAGCAATCACGGTTCTTTTTGGGTCACTAACGTTGTTCGACTTTTCATTTTTTCGATTTCATTTTGTCGTTTCTCTTCATATTCATCATCTCGTAAATACCTGAATGGTATGATACAGCTATACTTATACAAATAACATTCCGCTGGCCGTTCTTTATTGTGGTCAAGAAACGTTGAAACTTCTAATTCCTCCTGAATAAAGTCATAAGAAATACTATTTGGCACATTTTTGTTTACAATTACAGTAACATCATGAGCACCTGCACCTTTCAGGCTCATTTTGCATAATCCTTTACGGTCTAATTCTTTTAATTCTTCAGCGTACTTTGAATCCATGGGGTTTCTCCTATTATCTGGGGTGCATAACGCTGTTCTTCACCAGTGGGAACGAAGCGACAGCGGAGTTCACATCTGTGTGCAAGAGCATTGTTGAAAAATATTTGAAAATTGGTTAAATTTGGATTTTAGTTTTTTGGGGAAAATCATAATCAGCCACTAACAAAATCATCAGTAATTTCAATCAAGTCAGATTAATGCGAGGGACAGTCTCAACCGCGTGCATTTTGATGTTAGATTTTTCGGAATTGTTGATATTGTCTCTTAAAAGCCCCATTTTTATCAAAATGGATCTGCTAAGAGCTGTCTTTGAAGATTTTGAAATAAATTCTCGTTTATTAACAAATATTTGCAAGCATTTGCTTGATCCGGCCCTCTTTTTTAATTCTTAATATTACCTTATATTGTTATCTCGTTTATCTTGTCAAAAAAAAAAAAAAAGGTCATTATCTAAAATCAGCGAAGAGAGTGAAACAAGTCCTATAATATCTCCATTCTCTTCAACAGGTGCACGGCGGATTCCCGCACGGTAGATCAAGCGAGCCACATAACGGATATCCATGTCCGCTGGAACAGTGATGATGGGTTTTGTCA
>JAFCZU010000360.1 GCA_019314185.1 Deltaproteobacteria bacterium
CACTGCTGGCCTGAAGATGCGGACCGGTTTATTACTCTTCCTCTTGTATTTACAAAAAGCCTTGTTACTGGAAAGCGCAACGCTGGAATGTACAGGATGCAGGTTTTCGACCGGAATACCACAGGAATGCACTGGCATATTCATAAGGATGGTTCTCATTACTTTAATGAATATTCTGCCGCAGGCAAAAGAATGCCGGTTGCTGTTGCTATAGGAGCAGACCCTGCCACTATATATGCCGCTACTGCTCCGATGCCGAGAGGTGTGGATGAAATGCTTCTTGCGGGTTTTATACGGAAAAAACCGGTAATGATGGCAAAATGTCTTACTGTGGACATGGAAGTGCCTGCTGAGGCTGAATTTGTTCTTGAAGGATATGTTGATCCCGGTGAACTCCGCAGAGAAGGCCCCTTTGGAGATCACACAGGATATTACTCACTTGCTGACGACTACCCTGTATTTCATGTTACCGCCATAACCCATAGAAGAGATCCTGTTTACAATGCTACTCTTGTCGGACGTCCCCCCATGGAAGACTGTTATCTCGCCAAGGCTACAGAGCGTCTTTTTTTGCCAATGCTTCAGACCGTGATGCCTGAAATATGTGATTACTGGTTTCCGTGGGAAGGCGTATTCCACAATATTGTGGTTGTGTCCATTGACAAGGAGTATGCAGGACATGCTCAAAAAGTAATGAGTGGTCTATGGGGACATGGTCAGATGAGTTTTTGCAAGGCTATAGTTATTGTGGATAAAAATATTAATCCAGGGGCTCCTGAAAGCATAATTGAAAAACTTGTGACAAAACTCGATATTACTTCCGATATTACCCATGTTAAGGGTGTGCTTGATGTGCTTGATCACTCATCTCCTTTTGCCAATTATGGGAACAAGACAGGAATTGACCTTACAGCAAGATTTAAAGGGGAACCGCCAAGAAGTAACAGGTGTTTTTTGTCAAAACCTCCTTCTGAAATCAGCCTGTCTGATATAATCAAAAACAGTGTGCCTGGATCTGTAGAATGCAGGCGCCTGTTTAACAAGCTTCAGGAAGGCAAAGAGATTCCAAACAGGATTTTAGCACTTTCAGTGGAAAAAGCAAAAGATAGAGGCGGAAAGGATTTTGCCTCAATTATATTCAAGCTAAGTAAACTTGATATGTTTAATATTTTTGTTCTGTTTGATGAAGAGATCGATCTTAATGACGGCTCTCTCATGCTGTGGAAGTTGTTTAACAACGTTGATCCGGGCTATGATATGATATTCCATAATAATCGGTTGGTTATTGACGCCTGTAAAAAAGGAGTTATGGATGGTCATGAAAGGGAGTGGCCGGATGAGCTTGCTTTTTAAGCGGTTTCATTGCTTGACGGTCTTCTAAAAAGTCTTTTGTGAACGACTTTGAGCATTTTGGGGAAAAAGCAATTGAGATGTTTATCGTTAAGAAATGCAAGCTGTTTGAGGCTGTCAGGCCGAGTTCTTGCATTTTAGATGAATGTCTTAATTGCGCCCAAAATGGTCATCAAGTGAACAAAATTGACTTTTTACAAGACCGTCATTGCTTAACTCAGGTTCAAATAGGTTGAGATTATATTGTTGAAAAAATTACGGTCATTTTTAGATAGTTCAATAAAGCAAATGCCCATGCCAACGGTAGTATTTTTGTTATCTATACCATAAAGATTTGACCAGACTGCCTTGCCGGTAGTTTCTATAATATTGTGATCGGGGGGCAGAATTAGTATGCGATAATCCTGATCAATATGCAGCGGCGTTTTGCAGCAGATGGAGAAACCGTCAACACTAATGTCAATGGTTTCTCCTGTGAATTTGTCGTCACCAACAAACACAGTTACAGGCCATTTGACTTTACACCTGGGATGTTTGCGCCTTTCGGTTTTGTCCGGCATATGACCTCCGACATCTGTTTCTTCATTTTTTTCCATTCAATATTCGATGTTCATTTTTTTAACTCAAGTTTCGCACCCTTGATTTCTATCAATATCAAGACGGTAAGGGTTTAAAATTTATTTTTAGCCCTTGCCGTCTAACGCTTTGGCTAAATTAAAGGGTGCAAAACTTGAGTTTTTAATTTAACCATCGCTGGGTCTCTCTGTATATCTATGAGCCAACGGGTATCTCCTGCCATCGCCAAAAGCCTTTGATGTAACCTTGAGGCCAGGCGCTGCCTGGCGTCTCTTGTATTCATTTTGATCAACTTTGTGGACAATTTCTTCTACAAGCTTTCTTTCATAGCCCATCTCAACAAGTTCATTCACTCCTTTGAACTCTTCGATATATCCATATAATATTGAATCCAGTATGTCGTATGGGGGGAGGTCATCCTGGTCTTTTTGATCAGGTTTGAGTTCGGCTGAAGGGGCTTTATCAATTATCCTTCCGGGAATATATTCTTTTTCTTTGTTTATGAAGCGGGCCAGGTCATAAACAACCGTTTTGGGGACATCTGAAATTACGGCAAGACCTCCGCTCATGTCGCCGTAGAGGGTGCAGTACCCTACGCTGAGCTCCGATTTGTTGCCTGTTGAAAGAAGAAGGCGTTTTTCCCTGTTGGATATGGCCATGAGAACTGTTCCTCTGATTCTTGCCTGAATATTTTGTTCGGTAATATCCGGCTTTGCTTCTTTGAAACAGGGTGAAAGGTGTTTTAAAAATTCTTTGAATATGCCGTCAATCGGAATCCTGATAAGATTTATTCCGATATTTTCCGCAAGTTTTTTTGAATCATTATAGTTTTCCATGGAAGTATATTGTGACGGCATAAATACGGTTAGAACATTTTCAGGCCCCAGCGCCATTGCTGCAATATATGCGGTCAGGGCTGAATCCATTCCTCCGCTTAATCCCACAACAACCTTTGAAAAACGACACTTTGTTACATAATCTCTTGTTCCCATGACAAGAGCTTTCAGGATAGATTCCTCAACTGAATCCGCTATAGTATGGAGATTGTCTTTTATAGATTCAGATGATTCATCAGGCTCTGAATCAAACACCACAAGGTCTTCCTCAAAATCACAGGCTCTTGCCGCTGTTTTTCCGTATTGATTAAAAGCCGCGCTTATTCCGTCGAAAAGGAGACTGTCATTTCCGCCTGCCTGATTTGCGTATATTAAAGGAACAGAGTGTTTACCGGCTATCGAACCTAACATATTCTGCCTGAACTCATTTTTACCGGCATAAAACGGGGATGCGGAGATATTCACAATAAGATCCGCGCCGTCCTGTATCATCAAGGCTACAGGATCGATACTGTAGGCCCTTTTTTTGATGATATCTTTATCATTCCATATATCTTCACAGATGGTGAGTCCTATCCTGCGGCCTTTGTAGGGATAAGATTCGCATAACAGGCCCGGTTCAAAATATCTCGTTTCATCATACACATCATAAGTCGGAAGAAGCCTTTTGTTAACCTTATATAATAAATTACCATTTTCAAATAATGCTGCTGAGTTATAAAGTGATTTGCCTTCCTTGTCAGGATTTTTATCCACAAATCCGCATATTACTCCGATTCCATGTATCGATTCCAACAATTTGTTTAAACATGCAAGATTTGCCTCGATAAAATCATTTTTTTCCAGAAGATCCCGCGGGGGATATCCGGAAATGACAAGCTCGGAAAAGACAACAAGATCGCATGAAAGTGTTTTTGCTTTATCGGCAAAATTGATTATCTTGTCAAAATTATAACTAAAGTCACCGATTATCGGGTTTATTTGTGCTATGGCGATTTTCATATGGATTATCTATA
>JAFCZU010000361.1 GCA_019314185.1 Deltaproteobacteria bacterium
ATATCGCAATTTTATTAAGAAATAACACAATATAAGACAATTAGGTATAAGTTGCATATAATTATGTATAATTCTCTTGACTTAATAAAAAAATAGGTCAATGAGATATAAGAATATTTTTTTGTAACAATTTAGCTTTAAAAAAAAATTGCTGCTTTCATTGAAAGAGTCAAATTTGTTCACTTCATGACCATTTTGGGCGCAATTGAAATGTTCATCTAAAATACAAGAACTCGGCCTAAGGGCCTCAAACAGCATGCATTTCTTGATGATGAACATTTCAATTGCTTTTTTCCCAAAATGCTCAAACCAGTTCACAAAAGACTTTTTACGAAACCGTCAAATTTGATGAATTCGTAAAAAGTCGAAAAATCAATTTTTGCGAACAGTGTTAAGTGCTATGTGTTAACAGTATGATTAAACAGGCAATTGCTTTAACCTGACGCTTTGCACTTAACACCTGATAAATTCATTTTTTTTACGAATTTATCGATACATGATTTACACAGGGTTTTTAAAAATGAGTAAGAATTCACTAAGAAAAATAAGAGAATCTCTTCTTATGAGCAAAGCTGAACTTGCAAGAGAAGCAAAGGTTTCGCCTCTTACGATCACTCGCATAGAAAAGGGTATGAAGTGCCGCATGGAAACCAAAAGAAAGATTATTCTGGCGCTGGGGTATAGCCTTTCTGACAAAAACAAGATATTTAGTAATTAAGAGAATATTATGCTATTTGGGAAAACTTCACATCTTGTGGGCCTTGATATTGGTTCAAGATCTTTAAAGGCAGCTGAAATAATAGAAACAAAAGAGGGTCGCAGCTTGAAGCGTTTCGGCATGCTGGATATTAAATCAGGAGCAATCGAAGACGCTGCAATAAAGGATGCCGAAACTGTTGCAGATTCACTCCGTCAGCTCTTTAATGAAAACAACATCAGGATAAAAAATGTTGCAATATCAATTGGCGGCTATTCTGTTATTGTAAAAAAAATTACTATGCAGGCCATGACAGATGATCAACTTCAGGAAGCAATTAATTTCGAGGCAGAACAATATATCCCGTTTGACATAAGTGACGTCAATATTGATTATCAGGTGCTTGGTGAAAATGAAAACGACCCCGACCAGATAGATGTGCTTCTTGTTGCGGCTAAAAAGGATATGATTAACGATTATGTTAATCTTGTTCGAATGGCCGGACTTAATCCATGCGTGATAGATGTTGACGCTTTTGCTCTGCAAAATATCTTTGAAGCAAATTATAACGCAAACGATGAAAATATCGCTCTGGTAGATATTGGAGACTGCAAGACATCATTAAACATCTTGAAATCAAATTCTTCTGTATTCATACGTGATGTTTCGCTTGGATGCAATATGATAAACAGGAAAATAATCTCCCTTGTTGATTGTTCTTTTGAAGAAGCCGAACAAATTAAACACAGCAACGAAACAAACAAAATTTCTGCTGAAGATTTAAGAGAAATTGTTTCATCGGTAGTCTCTGACTGGTGTACTGAAATAAAACGGGCGCTTGACTTTTTTTATTCCGCCTATCCTGATGATCAGATATCAAAAATAGTTCTTAGCGGAGGTGGAGCCAACATTAAGGAATTCCGCCGGCTTTTGGCTCTGGAAACTTTAGCTGAAGTTGAAACAATCAATCCTTTTAAAAACTTTGAAGTAAACAGCAAAAACTTTGATAGTTCTTATATAGACAAAATAGCACCCCAGGCTGCTATCTGTATGGGTCTGGCTATCAGAAAAGTTGATGACAAATGATAAGAATTAATCTGCTGCCTTTTCGAGCTGCACGTAAAAAAGAGAATGTTCGCCAACAAATCTCCATTTTTCTTCTCTCTTTTTTATTTGTTTCTGCAACTATGTTTTATTATAATATGATTTTAAATAGTAAAGCAAAGGATCTAAGCAATAAAATAGCAGCCATAACAAAAGAAACAAATAAATATACCAAAATCAACAAAGAAATTACATCAATAAAAAAGAAGCTTGGTGTACTGAAAAAGAAAACAAATGTGATAAAAAATCTTGAGGTAAGCCGTGAAGAGAGCGTTCGTCTGCTGGATGCCATGACAAACATGGTGATAGAAAAACAGATGTGGCTTACCAGCCTGAAAGATAGAGAAGGTGGGATTAGTATAAAGGGAATTGCTTTAGATAATAAGACAGTAGCCAATTTTATGACCCGTCTTGAAAATTCAAAACTTTTTAAAAATGTAACCTTAAAAATCACAAAACAAAAAAAGTTCAAAAAAACTATTAATCTTAAAAGTTTCGAAATCACATGCGAAAGAGCATTTCTACAAAAAGAGACTGCGAGTAAGGCAGAATAATTCATGAAAAAGATTAACTTATCTTTAGAATTTCTCGGTCCTGTTTTTGAAAAGATCGAAAAGACATCCAAAACACAAAGGATTCTTATATGTTCAGGAGCATTTCTGCTTCTGACAGGAGCCTTTGTATATTTATTTTATCTTCCAAAAGCTCAAAAGATTGGCGCATTAACCAAAGATTATAAAAATCGTGTACGGCAGCTTACTACGGCAAAAAGAAACGCTATGCAGCTTGAAAGATTTAGAACTGATATAAAAAAAGCGGAGAAAGAATATAAAATGGTAATGAAAGCCCTCCCCGACAAACAGGAAATACCATCTTTGCTGTCAAGTATTTCCGATGCCGGGCAAACTGTTGGTTTAGAGTTTTTTGAGTTTCAACCAAAACCGGAAATTTCTAAAGATTTTTTTGCGGAAATACCTGTTTCAATTGTTGTTTCAGGGAGCTATCATAATGTCGGCCTTTTTTTCGACAGAGTGGCAAAATTACCAAGGATCGTAAACATTAAAGGCATTAAGATGAGCCAAAAAAAAGGTAGTGACAAACTTATAACAACATGCACCGCTGTTACTTACAAGTTTATAGAAACTGCTCCGGCAAATCCGAACGCCACAAAAACCAAAAAAAAATAATAACACATGCATAAATATTTTATCATAGTCCTCAATATTGCCTGTTTTATATGTTATTCTTTTTCTGTAACAGGTTGTGACAATCAGGCTGAATCACCCCAAAAACCGGTTGTTGTAAGCAAAAAGATTCTTGCTGTTAAAAGCAGCAGCCGGCAATTAGAAGAACAAAAAAAGACAGCTGCTTTAAAGCCTGTCGCAAAAAAACAGGTTTCAAAGCCCGAAATCAAACAACCTGAAAAAATTACACCATTAAAACCTGAATCCAAAAAAGAAGCTGTTACTGATGTTTTATACAACCCAACAGGAAAGATCGATCCGTTTGCCGCTTTATTCAGAGAAGAAAAGCTGGTTCTCGAAGATGGAGAAACCATAAAAACAGGAAAAACAGGAATATGCATTCCGCATACTCCTCTGCAAAAAGTGGATTTAAGCCGGTTAAAACTCGCGGGAATAATTCGCGCGTCAAGCGGACACAAAGCAATGGTGGAAGATGCTTCCGGCAAGGGATATGTCATTAAAAAAGGCACATTTATCGGAATAAATTGCGGCAGGGTTGCACAGATATTAAAAGACAGGATAATTGTCGATGAACCGCTTTTGCCGGTTGATGATGTGGATAAGGGTTTTGTATACGATGTTGATGGTAAAAGCTTTTTTATAACCGAAATCAACGGTAAAAAGTTTATCAATATTGACGGCAAACAGTTTAAAGCCAAAACTGTCAAGATTAATGGCAGATCTTATTATATTGATCCACAGGAACTGAAACTTCGGAAATCAAAAATCCGGGCTTTGTCAATCCTGCTGATATTTTTGACAATTCTTTTTGCAGGATGCGCTTCGAGTACGACGGTCAAGCAGACAAAACAGGAAACCGAAAAACCTCTCAAAGTTAATTTTATCACGGATATCAGCCTGGCAGAAAACTCGGAATCGCTTGCCATATCAATTGCAGGGAAACAGTTACTTGCCTATACTTCTGTAAAACAGCCTATGCCTCTAAGCATAGTGCTTTACTTCCCCGAAACAGCCCTGGGTGAAATCGAGAGAACTTTAACTTCAGACAGCGATATTGTCACATCAATTAAAGCTTCCGAATTGACTGAGAACGGGCATACTTCCAGAATTGAAATTGCATTAAAAAAAGATGCTTCCTATGAAGTAGCCCGTGAAGGAA
>JAFCZU010000362.1 GCA_019314185.1 Deltaproteobacteria bacterium
AGCAATAAAAAATGCTCGATTAAATAGGTTAATTCAGACAGAAATTAAATATTGTTTTTGGGCATAACATACCCCAAAATTTTACTTGACTTTCCACGGATTAACTTCGTGGTGATTAATTATAAAAATACCTAAGTTAATGACATTAGCTATTAGGTAAAAAACTTTGTGTTATAAATGGACTGTTAAGCTAAAAGCTAATGGTTAATACCTTATCTCACAAGTCATATTTTGAGGCACATTGCCTCTTCTTAAAAGTTTAAACTACTGTGGGCTAATCATAAAGGATGCCGTTAAATATATGGAAAATAAAATAGAAGAAAGAATTAAAATTTTCTCTGAACAGGGAAAAACAAAGAAAGAAATACACAGGATCCTGTCAAAGGAGATGGATGAAGAAAAGTTCGAGAGATTTCTGCGTAATCATGTTGATATTTCCAAAAAAGAATCATATTATGCATTAAATCTTTTGCTTACGGCAATTCTTGTAGCTGTTACTTTTTACAAGGCTGGAATAATAATTGCCTCCATTGAAGACGCAGGCATTGATAATTTAATTGTCGCTATATGGAGCTTTGTAGTACCTGGTGTAAATATCTATCTTATCTGGCTGATATACAGGTTTAATCGGCTTGGTTACATATTTTTATTTATCTTATGCGCTATTTCTCTTCTTCGACCTGAAAACCGTTCACTGATCGACCTTGTCCAGACAGTTCCCCTTATCGCATTATCCGGATTTCTTTACTTTAAGCTTTTCCCAAAGGGCGGGAAAGAATGGTAGATATTGAACGACAAAATAAAGCGTTTTTTGAACATCGAACGTCGAACGTTGAACATCGAATGATGAAATCGCTTCGCTCTGCCTGTTTATAAATTGGCAGAATACCTTATTCAAAATTCGATGTTGGACGTTCATCTTTTAATATGTTCGATGTTCATAGCCTTTTGGTATGCGTTCCCACGCTGGAGCATAAGAACGAGAAATAATATGTTAAGATTATTCGACGACCATCTGAAATCGAACTGCGAGTTTGATCAAATTTAAAGCAGAAAACTGTTTGAAATGTTACAAAAAAAAAGGAAGGGGCCGACAGACCCCTTCCTTAACTTTAGTCACTTTAGCTCACTTGTAACTTCAAACTTTACCTTCCTTTAATGTCCTGTTGCCTCTCCGGCGCCTCTTGGATAACGGATATTTTCAACCATATCCTGAACTTCCTGAGGCGGTTCAGGAGTAAACTTTGAAACAATTATTGTAAGCGCAAAATTTATCAGCATACCTATTGTTCCAATTCCCTCTGCGCTTATTCCAAGGAACCATGGTTTTACGCCAAAGAATTTTATCTGGATAATATAAATCATTGTAAATAGAATTCCGCAGGCCATTCCGACAATAGCTCCTTCTTTTGTAGTCTTCTTGCTAAAGATACCCAGAACTATAATTGGAAAAAAACTGGAGGCTGCCAGCCCAAAGGCGAATGCTACAACCTGAGCAACAAATCCAGGCGGATTAATGCCGAAGTATCCTGCGATACAAACAGCAACACCTATCATTACGCGGCCTAAAAACAGACGCTGTTTTTCAGTAGCTTGCGGATTTATCATTCTGTAATAGAGGTCATGGGAAATAGAGGCTGATATTACGAGAAGCAGTCCCGATGCTGTTGACAATGCAGCAGCCAGGCCTCCGGCAGCAACCAGAGCAATAACCCATGCAGGAAGATTGGCAATCTCCGGGTTTGCAAGAACCATAATATCCCTGTCAACATAAAACTCATTAGCGTTTGTTGTCAATTTGTTGGAAACAAGTCTTTCTCCATTATTCCCCGTGCTTTTTGCAAACTTGGGTTTACCTGCAAACGGCTTGCCTGCTGAGTACTGCATAATACCGTCATTATTTTTATCAACCCATGCGAGAAGCCCTGTATTCTCCCAGTTTTTAACCCATGTCGGAGCTGTTTCGTATACTTGGTTATTTAAGGTGTCGATCATATTATAGCGGGCAAAGCTCGCTACAGATGGAGCGGTTGTATATAATATTGCGATAAACATAAGCGCAAAACCGGCGCTCAGTCTTGCGGCCTTGACAGACGGCACTGTGTAAAAACGAACAATAACATGTGGAAGACCGGCAGTTCCCACCATCAGGGCAAATGTAATGCAAAAAATATCGATCATCGACTTATTCCCAGGGCCAAAGGCAGACGTAAATGCCGCAAACCCTAAATCCGTATTAAGCTTATCAAGAACATCGAGAAGATACATGCCTGCATTTGTTCCGTGAGCTATGGTGCTGCCAAATCCCAGTTGAGGTATAAATTGTCCTGTTATCTTAAATGAAATTGCAATAGCAGGAATCAAATAGGCAACAATCAGTATGCAGTATTGAGCAACCTGTGTATAGGTAATACCTTTCATGCCCCCAAGGCCGGCATACAGAAATACTATTGCCATACCGATTACAACGCCGGTGTTCACGTCAACTTCTAAAAAACGGCTGAATACTATTCCCACACCACGCATCTGACCTGCGACATATGTAAATGAAACAAAGATGGCGCAGATAATGGCAACAGACCTTGCTACGTTAGAATAATAACGATCACCCACAAAGTCAGGAACCGTATATTTCCCAAATTTTCTAAGGTAAGGAGCAAGGAGAAGCGCCAGAAGGACATAACCTCCTGTCCAACCCATAAGATAGATACAGCCGGTATATCCCATAAAGGAAATAAGACCTGCCATAGATATAAAGGATGCAGCGCTCATCCAGTCTGCGGCTGTTGCCATTCCGTTTGCAAGAGGTGGCACACTTCCTCCGGCAACATAAAAACCCTTAGTATCCTTAACCCTTGATGCCCATGCTATGCTTATATAGATACTAAAAGTAATTCCAACCATTATGTAAGTCCATGTAAGAATTGACAATTTTAATTCCCCTTCCAAGCTGTTTTACATCATATTAATAAGCGCTATATTTGATATACTCGTGTCAGGTGTTAGCTATGGGATTAATGGATTAGGTGGTTGATAAGATAAAGAATTGCTTTAACCCGACCCCCGATCCCTGATCACTGACCTCTGATCATTTTATTCATGAACATCAAATTTTCTATCCAGCTTTGCCATGTAAAAATAGTAGGCAAAAATCAGTACCACAAAAACGTAAATGGAGCCCTGTTGCGCAAACCAGAAGCCAAGCGGAAAACCGCCTATCTTTATCTGGTTTAGCTGATTGACAAGCAAAATCCCAAAAACGTACGAAACCAGCGCCCAAATGCTAAGCAGAAACACCATAACTGAGAGGTTCTTTTTCCAGTATTGTGCCATTTTTTCTTTGTCCATACCTTCTCCCCCTTAAAATTTTTATTCCCCATAATCCACTGAATGAGATTTAGTCATTAGAACAACTTATAATTGATAGCTATTATTTAGTCAACAAAAAATGTTCATTCTTTAAAGATTATTATTGTTTTAACCCGTCTTTGCGAAAAAACACCAAGAGACGGGATTTTTTGAGCATATTTTGGTAATTGCCTGATATCGTAGATTGGGTTACCGACATTTCGTTCAGGCCCTAAATAGAAAGGAAAACAGATAATAATTTCAAGTTTCGCACCCTTTAATTTAGCCAAAGCGTTAGACCCCCCTGTGTCAGGGTAGTTGTCGCATGGTTTAAAAAATAAAAAACAAAATTTGAGCAGGTGGCGCAAGGTGAGAATTAATGGCAAACTATTCGACATACACAGATGAATTT
>JAFCZU010000054.1 GCA_019314185.1 Deltaproteobacteria bacterium
AGTTGAGTTATTGCCTGCGGGACAATTCATTTATATCTTTACTCAAACAACATACTGAACCAAAATATCTTTTCAATAAGGTGGAAAAAATCGAAAAATCTTTTGATGGGTGAGCAGCAAAACATGCTGAAACTCCCCACTAATCATGAGACTTTTCAGATTGTATTATGCGTCATTTTCTTCTTCATCTTGATGAGCGTTTGCAGCTAATAGTTATTGCTACCCTGGTAGGCATATTTGGAGCAGTGGGCTCTGTTGCCCTGAATCGATCTCTTGCAATAGTTTCAGGCTGGCTGCATACCCTGCACGGTCACTGGTACGTTTTTTTGTTTCCTGCCTGCGGCGCAATTGCAGCATCATTTTTTTTAAACCATGTCTCAAAAGACGTAGGAGGACATGGTGTTCCCGAGATAATCTACAGCGTATCGAAAAGAGGAGGACTATTGCGTCTCCGCTCAATTTACTCGCATCTTGTTGCTTGTCTCTTAACAATTGCCAGTGGCGGTTCCGCGGGTCCGGAAGCACCTGTGGTTGTAAGTGGTTCCAGCATAGGCTCAAACATCGCCAGTTTTTTCAGGCTTAAAGATCGCCAGCGGGTAGTGCTTGTTGGATGCGGCGCTGCTGCAGCTATAGCAGCCATCTTTAATGCCCCTGTTGCCGGCATTGTTTTTGCGCTTGAAGCTATTCTCGGTGAATGGAGCATAATAAATGTAATTCCAATAGCTGTTTCCTCTGTAGTAGGCACAGAGGTAAGCCGCTTGCTGCAGGGGAATCAAATACCCTTCCAGAACAAACTGTTTACCATTGCCGTTCCGGACATAATTGCCTGCCTTGGGCTGGCTGTTTTCACAGCGTTTGGATCGATTGCCTTAATGCGCAGCCTCAAGTTTATCGGAGCCAAATCAAAATCCTTTATCCCATATGAGTGGATAAGAGCAGGCGCAGGTGGTCTGTTGGTAGGCGTAATTGCCCTGCTTCTTCCTGAAGTTCTTGGAGAAGGCTATGAAATTATCAGAACAATTATTGAACAACGCTTTCCCCCAGGTATATATATCGTCGGGCTGATTATTGTCGCAAAGATTATGGCAACTTCTCTTACGGTAGGAACCGGCCGTTCCGGCGGACTTTTTGCGCCCTGCCTCGTCATAGGCAGTTTTATCGGTTTATTGTACCAGAGATGTCTTGTCGAACTATTGCCTTCTGTCTCATGGGCTGGAGAAACTTATTTTGCCCTCCTGGGAATGGCCGGCCTGATAAGCAGTGTCATGCAGGCCCCAATGACCGGTATTTTTCTGATTGTTGAGATAACAGGCAGCTATCAGGTTCTTATTTCCGTAGTTTTACTCTCTGTTATCAGCACCACTCTAAGTCATTATTTTGAGCCGTTTTCAGTCTATCATCAGGAACTTATTGCGCGGGGTGGTTTGGCCAGACCGCGCACAGACAAACGCATTTTATCAGAATTAAATATTATGGAGCTTCTGGAAAAAGACTGCCACATCGTTTATCCTGAGATGTTTCTGAAGGATCTGGTCTCAGTCGTCAAGCACACAAACCGAAACTATTTTCCTGTAGAAAACTCAAAAACAGGCGAGTTCCTCGGAATGATTCACCTTGATAAAGTACGATCTTATCTATTCGACCCTGTTCTCTACAACTCAGTTCTTGTAGAAGAACTTATGAATACTAAAGTCGCAACCATATCTTTGAATGATGACCTTTCCGATGTTTTCGATCTTTTTGACAGAACCCATTTTTTTAGTCTGCCGGTGCTTCAAGATAAAAAATTTCTTGGATTGATTTCAAAAGCAACTATTCTTGATCATTATCGAAAAGAATTAATGGTTCAGGAAGAAATTTGATATTGGAGGATATACTAATGAACAACCGGATACTGCATGTTTTTCGAAACACCCCTTTTGGGCGTGAAACGCTTTTACAATCAATCTATTTTGCTAAAAAAACCAAAAGCCAGCTTAAGGTCTATATCCCGGAACATCGTCAGTTTTTGATGTATTTTCAGAATATGGTTGTAACAATTGATCTTGACAACAGCTTTCTAAGATCCCTAAAAACAGCTCGGCAACACGCAAAGGAAATTATTAAATCAGAGGGCTTAGAACCGGGATTTCTTCAGCCAAAGGAATTCACTGCCTCAACGCTTCCGGACATACCGACACATTTCAGGTTTATGTGCTGCCCTCGAAGCGTTAGTAATCTTTCAACAAAAATCGGTCTGGGTTATATCGGCCCCAAGGTCCGAAATATTATAAAAAGCGCAAGTTTCCCAGTACTCATCCCCACTCCTGTTTATAAAAAGTGGAAAAGCATCACAGTTTTTTTCGGCGGTTCAAAAAATGCGGTTAAGGCCTTCCAGCTTGGAATGCAAATCATGGAGTCTTCAGGGTGTCCTGTTCGGATATTTACCCAGACAAAGAAAAAACCGCAAAAACATTACCAGCAGATATTGGAAGATAACAATCTATTTGATAAAATAAATAAAGGTAAAATAGAATGGTTGTTTTTTAAAGAAGGTGAGTTGCGGGAAAATCTTTATTCTATTCCCCATGACAGTCTGATAATTATTGGAGCATATGGACATGGCCTGGTCAAAGAACTGCTCTTTGGGAGTATGATGGAGGAAATCCAAACCATACTTCCGAATAATATGCTCATTGTGGGGCCGAATTACACAATCTCATGAGTCGTAAAAAAACAAGGTGAGTAAGAAATCAAGCGTTCGAATGACACAAAGTGAAGCCTCAGAACTCAATAAGAATTACAGAGAGTAAAAACCTGACAAAAGCCATACAAACTCTATTTGATGGCCTTGTAAAAAGTCGATTTTGTTCACTTCATGACCATTTTAGGCACTATTGCGGTTTAATCTGGATGGACTCTAAATAACTTTTTACACCGCCGATAGAAAAATTAAAAACCTTTGATCCGGCTAACATAATATGCGCATTATTTTTACTTCCGCAAAGTTCCGCAAATTTTGGGCCGATTGCCGACAAAGGATCAGGACCGTCAGCAATAGAATTTAACGCATTTAAATATGTTCCTAATCGTTCTTTTAAGATATTAAAGTAGTCAACATTACCCGCTGTAGATGAAGACGAGAGCTTTGAAATGCTCTGAGAAAAATTTTGGACGGCATTCCAGAATGATTCTGACAATACTTTCTTTAAAGAACTTTTATCCAGAAAAAATGGAATGCTCCATCCAACGGCCAGAATTTTTAATAGCTGAATTTCGTATTCCATTGAAACGCGGTTAATCTTTATATCATTGGGTAAATTTTGCAGAATCAGCTTGATATCTGAACGATCAATTGCAAAGTCAAACAGGTCATCGCTTGCTTTTTCAATACTGATTTTTTTTAAAGAAGATTCATTCATTATATTTTTCATGTTTTTTTCTTGCACCTGACGCAGTCTCTTCAATTGTGTAATAAATATTTTTAAATTCGGTAACAGAAAAGCAGACAACTGTCAAGGAGCTGCCAAATTTGATTTTTTGTAGAATTGTAACTTTTCAGCCATAGATTCACCCCAGTATGATCATTTGACTTACGGGGCAAACCGTCATTCTTAGAATGTTTTTATGAAACATGCTTCAATCATTAAAAAATTCATTTAAAAAACTGTGAACCGAAGACCGTGAAAGCTTACAACAATTTTATATACCATGAGTTCTAAAATAAAAAATATTGCCTTGATGAGAAAAGATGCTGAAAAAATCTTTTACTCAGGGCTGCGTGCTGTTGAGCCGGGCGCTGCTGTAAAGAAATATTGCAGACGTAAAAACAACCACCTTTTTATCGGTAATTTGAGTTATGATCTTTCTGAATATAAAAACATCTTTGTAATCGGAGCTGGAAAAGCAACAGCCCCCATGGCCGCAGAAATAGAAAACATTCTTGGCGACAGGATTACAAAAGGCATCATCAATGTCAAATACGGGCATACAAGCAAACTTTGTCGAATCAAACTGATAGAGGCAGGGCACCCTGTTCCGGATAAAAACGGACAACAAGGCGCTAAAGCTATTATCGATCTTGCAAATAATGCGGGCAGAGATGACCTGGTTTTATGCCTTATTTCAGGAGGCGGCTCCGCGCTGCTTCCCGTCCCTTTCCCTGGCCTAACATTAAAAGACAAACAGGATACAATAGAAATACTTCTTTCCTGCGGAGCGGCTATACACGAAATCAATGCATTGAGAAAGCATATTTCCATGATAAAAGGAGGAAAACTGGCTCAGTCTGCCCACCCTGCTTCGCTCGTATCACTGATACTTTCAGACGTTGTTGGAGACAATCTGGATGTTATTGCTTCAGGACCTACTGTACCTGATTCAAGCAGTTTTGACGATTGCATGACTATTATTGATAAATACAACATCCGGGGAAAACTGCCGAAACCTGTTATAAAACTTATAAAGAACGGAATTTCAGCTATGGTTCCGGAAACACCGAAAACAGAGGATCCGGCTTTTGATAAAACACACAATTTAATTATAGGCAGCAATATTGAAGCTGTATTAGAAGCAAGCAAAAAAGCGCGGGAACTCGGGTATAAAAGCATGATCCTTTCTTCCATGATCGAAGGCGACACAACCCAGGTAGCACATGTTCACAGCGCCATAGTTAGAGAAATCATTCAAAGCGGCAATCCAATCCCCTCGCCCGCCTGCATTCTTTCAGGCGGGGAAACTACTGTAAATATCAAGGGAAAAGGGCTTGGAGGAAGAAATCAGGAATTTGCGCTGGCCGCCGCAATGGATATTGCCGGAGCGGAAAATATTGTTATTCTAAGCGGAGGCACAGACGGCACGGACGGCCCCACAAATGCCGCAGGAGCTATAGCTGATACAACTACTTTATCAAGAGCCATGAGCATTGGGCTTAATCCCGACCATTTTCTGACAGATAACGACTCTTATCATTTTTTTCAGAAACTTGGTGACCTGCTGATAACCGGCCCGACAAACACAAATGTTATGGACCTGAGAATAATGCTCGTAACGAGCCCTTTGAAAAATGCTCAATTTTGTTCAAGTTCAAGGAAGAAAGAAATTTTAACCGGAGGAATATATTGAATATTTCGAAGATTAAAATTTCTGCATGACGCAGAAATTGGGCAAAAGGGGGCGTTTTACAAAGGTCTCAACTACTTCAACTCAAAACGGACCGGAACTCTAACCCACATATCAAGTTTTTCATTCCCTTTTATCCCAGGCTCAAACAGCCACCTCTTTACACAAGCCATTGCTCTTCTGTCTAAAATCGAATGACCGCTGGACGCAAATAACCGAAGATCGCCTACCTTTCCATTTTGATCAACCAGAACTTCGAGAACCACCGTGCCCTGATAACCTCTTTTTCTTGCCAGCCTTGGGTATTTTGGAAGCGTATTTACTCTGTATAACGGCGCTGCCTCTCTCACAACAAGAGTTTTCTTCCTCATATCAACGTCTGTCACAACATCAATATCAGCTTTTTGGTATATTAAATCTGAGTCCTGACAAAGAATCTCTTCTTGAATTTCAGATTCTTCAAAAATCACCTTCTCAGGCTTAACAGGAGCGCTAACCATTTTTTGGGATATCAGCGGCTTTTTCTGTATTTTTGGGCTTAAAACAGTCTTGGTGGAAGACTTTTTTACAACCGGTTTCGGCTGTATCACCTGTGGGTGCAGATATCCCAGCGTCATAGTAACAACCGTGGTCGCCGGTCTGTGTATATTCTTCTTAAGCCGGTCAAACTCTATCCCAAAAAACAAACCATGTATCCCAATTGCCAGCAATGCGGCAAACATTATTGGTCTCACAGTTAATGATCCGCCTCTGCCTGAAGAGAAATTTTCGTTATGCCCGCCGTTCTTATACAATCCATAACCTTAAAAAGCTTCTGATATAACAGATCCCGATCTGCAAAAAAAAGAACGCCGGCCTCCTTATCCGTCCTAATCGCTCTCTTTAACACTTCTGTCAAATCATCCAGACTGGTTACTTTTTTATCAACAAAAATCGTTCCGTCAGCTTCAACCGTCACAGACAAAACCGTTGTTTTATCGATCCTTGCGGTGGAAGATAAAGGAAGAATAACCAGCAAGCCGCGATGCACGGCCATTGAAAGCATTGCGTATATAAAAAAAACCAGCAACAGAAAAACAATATCAATAAGAGGAAGCATTTCAATCCGAGCCTTTTTGTTTGTTTGAAGGCCGAGCTTCATTTTAAATTCCCCGTTTGCGCAGCCAAACCATGCTCCAGTTTTTCATAGACAATTTCCAGGCTGGTAGCGTATTTTTCAATGGAAAGGGCTGCATTCTCAACCCGTGAATTAAAATAGTTGTATGGGAATACCGAAAGAATAGCGATGCCGAGTCCTGTTGCCGTGGTAATCAGGGCCTGGGCTATTCCTGCTGTAACAGCCTCAGGATGTTCGATGCCGGTTGTTCCCAGCACATCAAAAGATGTAATGATCCCTAAAACCGTGCCGAAAATCCCAAGCAAAGGCGCTACAGTGATTATAGTATCCAGCACCCCCATATATCTGCGCATACGCTTGATCTCTTCAGCGCCTGCCGATTCCATAGCTTTGGTCATGGAAAATTCACGATGCAGAATACCTGTTATTAGAATCCTTATAATATAGTCTTTTGATCCTGTTGTCTTTTCTCTAACCGCTTCCCAATCCCCTGTTCTGCAAAGCTCAAGCGCTTCATCAACAAGAAACCGATTGCGCTGCATATTCACTCTAACCCAGAAAATTATCCTTTCTATAATAACGGTCATCACAATGATCGAACAAGCCAAAAGCGGATACATTACCGGCCCGCCACTTAAAAATATCTCCAACATTATTTCTCCAATCAAATCCAGGTGTAGGGGATCGGGAAGCAGCGGAAAACACAAAAACACTATATTTAATCTAATCCCTTAATCCCCTGATCCCTTAATCCCCTGCGTATCGTTTCTTTATTTTTTCAAATTCCCCACACGTCATCTTTTTTTCAGGGCATTTGCCAATACGTACACACTTCGGGCCTGCTCCATTAAAGACACTTGGACATGCCTCACGCGCAAGCATCAGCATCTGATCTGCAACACCGCGAATTTCCCACTGGGCGCGCAGGCAAAGCCTTTCTTCAAAAAAATGCAGGAGTACTCTGGCGTTCATAGTCATCAGGATTTTGGTTTCACAGGCATTTGGAAGCACATAGCGCGCATCCTCATTACTCGATTCGCCTTTACTTCCCAAGGCTTCGTTGAGCCTGGCATAACGTCCGGCCAGGTATTCCATGGTCTCTTCAAAATACTTCTCCGCATCCACATCTGCGCCTTCATCTTTAACTTTCTTTCCTTTAATCTGCGGCGGAATGATATAATCAAAACCACCGTGTGTTACATATCGCTGGCTCCGTTGCGAATAGCTTGCCAGCCGGTGCCGAACAAGCTGGTGTGTCATTGCCCGTGATATCCCTTCGATATAAAAGGTAAAAACAGCGTGCTCAATCGGGCTCATATGTCCCATATTACGCAACATTCCAACAAACTTATCTGCCTGACCCGGATTTTGGTCAAAAACCGTTTCCGTGTCTTGCGCATAACAGAGCCTGGCAGCAGAAGCGATCAACTCGCCGGGAGCGCCGGTATAACGAATCAATTTCACTCTTGCTTTGGTTTTCTTCATAACGTTATAACTCCTTAAGATATAATAAATTTGTAAAATAGTTATATTATAGAGCCAGACGTTCTCATTTTCAAGATGCTCCTCTATTTTTGTCTGACTGAGATATGACCATGTTTTGTTCCCCAGACAGGATAAAACGGTCTTCATTATCTGAGTCGTTCAGCATTTACATCGAATACAGCTTTGCCAGTGTATCCCGTAGAATCAAGGCGGACAGAGAAAGGGACTTGCGTTCTTCCCCTGACAATTCACCTTCCATAATCCGTTCAACCCCTGATCGAGAAACCACCGCAGGCACACTCAAACATACATCGTCAACACCATATTCACCGGTCAAAAGCGTCGATACTGTCAGAACAGTTTTTTGGTTTCGGAGAATAGCTCCGACAATTCGGACGAGGGCCAATCCGATTGCGAAATACGTAGCTCCTTTGTAATCAATAATGTGGTAGGCGGAGCTCCTCACCTCCTCAATCAGGCGAGCCCTTTCAGCTTTCCAATCGCCACATTTCATGCAGACGGGACAATACTCATTAATGGGCATACCCGCAATGTTGGTTCGCGACCAGGCCGCGAACTCACTGTCACCGTGCTCACCCAGAATATAAGCATGAACATTGTGCACGTCGATACCAGAGCATTGACTCAAGAGATACCTGAAACGGGCGCTGTCCAAGACTGTGCCTGAGCCAAACACACGACCTTGATCCCATTTTGTCCGCTTGAGAGCAATATGCGTAAGAACATCAACTGGATTGCTGACCATAACTATGACGGCGGTAGAGTTCCTGCTGACGATATCATCTACAATGCTCTCTACTATTGCGGCATTTCTCTGAAGAAGATCGAGACGTGACTCGCCGGGTAGTTGCTTGGCGCCGGCTGTGATAACGATAACTTGTGCATCTGCGAAATCATCAGCTTCGCCGGCCCGTATCTCCACTGGTGGAAAAAACGGAAAGCCATGAACAAGATCCAGCGCTTGCCCTTGTGCTAATTCACGGTTATTGTCAATTAATACGATTTCATCGGATATTCCGCTTTGAGCAAGCGCGTAAGCAAAAGTTGCACCAACGGCGCCTGCACCAGCTATAACTACCTTTCTTGCGCCCCATGTCTCTGAATTCATTTTCTTATTACCCTCCTCATTGTACCAAACGTTTGGAATACGAAAAACATTTACAAAATATGCCTTAAAAAAAATAGTGGGCCACTTTTGATGAACTCGTAAAAAGTCGGAAAATCAATTTGCTAACACAATATATTGGGCATGATAAAAACTAACAATACTATATGTTGTGGCCAAAATGAAAGGTTGAGACTTTTTACGAATTCATCAATGTTGGATTGGCCCTAAATTTATTGACACCTTGAACAGCTAATTTAATTTATAGTATCAGAAGGTGTCAAGCAATGAGAAAAAGAAAAACTTATTCAAAAGAATTTAAAGAGAAAGCCATCCGTCTTGTAAAAGAAGACGGCCTTACCTGCATCTGGATGGAACAAGATCTTGGAATCGGCCAAGGAACTGTATCAAAATGGATAAGAGATAAAAAGAAATTCCAAGATGACGCATTTTGTGGAAGCGGTAATGTACATCCATCTGAACGTGAATTTAAATTTTTGCAAAAAGAACTGGCACGTACCAAACGGGAGCTTGAAATATTAAAAAAAGCCGTGGCCATTTTCTCGAAGGATCCGAATCCATATTCAGATTCATAAAGAACCACCGCTCTTTTTACAAAGTTGAGGAAATGTGCCGCGTATTAAATGTTGTTAGACAGAGTTTTTATCGATGGCTCCAATCACCAGAAGGTATAAGAAAAAAGGAAGATAAAAGGCTGTCGCCGGAAATACGGAAAACATTCATGGAAAACCGACAAATATACAGACCAAAACGAATTGCTAAGCACTTGAGCAAAGATGGTATACCATGTGATAAAACACGAGCTAAGAGGCTGATGGAAGAAGCAAGCTGAATGTAGGTCTTTTCATTATGCCAAATGATCTTATCGATTCAGACCTATCTTATTCGACCAACAGCCATTTCCAGGACGGTACGATTTCGAGGAGCTTATCAGACACATCTTCATCCAGCCAGGTAACGATGGTACCGCGTTTCAAATCCGATTCATATATTACGTTGAACATTTACATTCATTACATCATACGATCGGAAAATAAGTTTTTCTTTCTCAAGTCTTTTGTTCGGTAAAGAAATAAGAACTAAAGAATTTAATTTCTCTTTTAAATCATCCTTTGATGGAACAGCGTCTAAACCCTCGCCAAGCTTTTTGCCTGAAACAGTATCAAGTACTATTGCTGTCTTTCCATCTGAAACCACAGAAACGGGAATCTGATGACTTTCAAGCAGTCTTGAAGCAGCAACGATTTCCCTTTCCCTTGAGCCCAATGAAGCTGCAACGCATTTTATCGCCATATATCTTACACCATCAACCAAGACAACAAGATCTATCTGCGATTTGTAAGGTTTGCCTGCAATATTAAGTTCGATGTCAACATCGACCTCAATATCTTCTCTGGAAAATCCTTTTTCGTTAACCAAAAAACGTTCAACATCCTGCCTGTTCGCCTCAGCGCCAATGTCCGGCACCATTTTATCTGTAATAAAATCTGCAATCATTTCATGCATTTTTTTTATATCAGTCATAATCATACAAGCCCTTCACTACAAAAAATTATAGACAGAGAATCTTTATAAAAAAATGATATCGCCACCGCGAACCCTTTAGCCACCCAAGACTGGAAAAAGCTGTTTGAGACCGTTGGCAATAAACTCCACGCCTATCGCAGCCATAATCAAACCCATGAGACGAGTTACCACGTTAATACCTGTTTTACCAAACAAACGGGCAATGGTGGGAGCCATCCGGAACGAAAGGTAGGTCAGACATGCCAGGAGCACTAAGACGCTGAGCAGACAAAGATAGTGCACAACAGATGTATAGCGTTAGACGTAGAGGATAACGGTACTAATCGCCCCGGGCCCAGCGAGGAGCGGAGTGCCCAGGGGTACCACGGCCACGCTGTCACGCTCGGCCGAGTCAAGTTCCTCCTCTTTTGTTTGCCTGACACGACTCATTTTTGCGTGAAGCATGGAGATAGCCATGAGCAGAATCAGAATACCGCCACCGACCCTGAAGGAACCAACAGATATCCCGAAGAAACGAAGGATTGTCTCGCCGCTGAATAGAACAACAATGAGAATTATCAACATAGAAAGAGAAGCCATGAAGCCGTTTTTGTTACGATCTCTTTCATCCTGATCCGCTGTCAGATTAATGAAGATATGGCCCCCACCGGGTTAACAATGGCCAGCAGGGCGGCAAAGAATTTGAGGTATTCACTGATACTTCCTGTTTCCATATGTAAAACCTTTTTTTAACCTTGTACACGCCCTATTCGATATCCTTTAAAACCGGTTGGTTAAGCGGCCTTCAGGAGCATGCTTTCAGAGGTTTTCACAACTTTCGTCCTTTCAACATACTCGTCGAAAGTCATGAGTTGATCGATGACGCCACCGGGGATGATTTCGATAATACGATTTGCCACGGTATTCACGAACTCGTGGTCATGGGAGGTAAAAAGAATCACATCCTGGAAGTTGAGCAGGCTGTTATTTAATGACGTGATCGATTCCAGGTCGAGATGGTTGGTAGGTTCATCCAGCATCAGGACATTGGATTCGGAAAGCATCATCCTTGAGAGCATACAGCGAACTTTTTCCCCACCGGAGAGTACATTGATCTTTTTAAGAGCCTCTTCCCCGGAAAAGAGCATGCGTCCCAGAAAAGTTCTGGCAAAACTCTCGCCCTCTGTTGGGGGAGCGAACTGCAGGAGCCATTCGATAAGGTTCCGGTCACCGTTGAAATAAGCGCTGTATTCTTTGGGAAAATAGGAATGGGTAATGGTAGTTCCCCAATGAAAAGTTCCGCCGTCTTGCTCCATCTCCCCAGTTAGAATTTGGAAAAGTGTAGTCTTGGCAAGGCTGCTCCCGCCCATCAAGGCGATCTTATCCCCACAGTTCACAATAAAACTGACGTTATCCAGCACCTTTTCACCATCTATGGTCTTGGTTAGTCCGTCCACTTCTAAGATCATGTTACCACAGTGTCGTTCCGGCTTGAAACAAATAAATGGGTATTTTCTTGACGACACAGGCATGTCCTCAATAGTGAGTTTTTCTAAAAGTTTCTTTCGGGAGGTAGCTTGCTTCGACTTAGAAGCGTTAGCGCTGAACCTCTGGATAAAAGCCTTCAGTTCATTGGCCCGGTCGGTGATTTTCTTGTTTCCCGACTGTTTCTGTTTCAGATTCAGCTGGCTGGCCTGGTACCAGAAATCGTAGTTCCCCATGTACACCGAGATCTTACCGAAATCAATGTCTGCAATGTGGGTGCAGACCTGGTTCATGAAATAACGGTCATGTGATACCACAATTACCGTGTTCTGGAACCTGTAGAGAAACTCCTCAAGCCAGGCAATGGACTTGATGTCCAGGTTGTTGGTTGGCTCGTCGAGAAGCAGGACGTCAACCGCCGCTTCAGGCTCTGCCTCATAGCCGTTCATCTCCGCGAATTCAACCTCAAGCTCACCTGCTCTGATTCCATCCTCTTCGGAAAAATCCGGTTTATCATAAAGAGCTTCCCTGTCTGTCATAATTCCGTACAACTTTTCATGGCCCATTATTACAGTGTTTAAGACCCTCTCCTCGTCAAAAGCAAAGTGCTCCTGTTTTAAAACAGCGATTCTCTCCCTGGATCCCACGGAGACGGTTCCCGAGTCCGGTTCAATATCCCCAGAAAGAATTTTCAGAAATGTGGATTTTCCTGCTCCGTTGGCGCCGATGAGTCCGTAACAGTTGCCTGGCGCAAACTTTATATTAACGTCTTTGAACAGAACTCTCTTGCCGTAGGCGATGGTAACATCGGTAGTACAAATCATTGTTGTTTTGTTTCCTTTTCATTAAATATTAAAAGCCACAGGAACGGATCCTGTGGCTCAAAAATCATACCTCAAGCAAATATATTATCCGGTTTATAAGGATGGGTCCCTTCGATCACTTCTACACCTGCTTTTGCCTTTATTTTTTTAATTATCGCCTCCTTATACGGGCAATGATCCAATATGCACGGACCGATATGAACTTTGGTAACATTTTCTTCCATCGGTTTGTTCCAGAGTTTTATCTGGGCCAATCGAGTCACTATTGCATGACCAGGACAGTCGCCACAACCTAAAATCCCAATAAGCTCTGCATCCTTGTCTTTATAACGGCTGAACTCGCCATCTTTTCGATTAAATCCTACCATACACCTGGAACAGGCTATACAAACATCATCCATAGCCTTCTTGCAGCCAACTATTAATACTTTTTCCATTTTGCTTAAACCTCCTTTTTAATGGTCACAAACATGTAACTATTCAGGCTGTCAGATCCAAAATCCAAGGTTCAAATCCTCCAGAATGCTTTGGCGGACTAAGACCTGAAACTGTGAAACTTACAACCCATAGCGGCAAAGCCCTAAATATCTATTCCTTTCAATATGATATCACCTTCTACAGCGCCGATATCATTCGCAATGACTTGACACTTTACTGTTAAAAGAAAAAACACAGGTGACTTTTCATTGGAAAGTGCCTCATAATTCCCCTGCCCTTTACTTATTATCAATCTTGATTTTTTATAAACATTCATAAATTCTGAATTGCATGTTTTGAGAACAGTTCCAGGAGCATCCGTACCTGAGGATAATATGGTTGCAACCTTATCAATGCCGACCTTTACTGCGTCCTCATATGTCGCGTCATTTATGACAGGTGTATTTCTGACGACATATATGGTTGGTTTTTTCATCTCTTCTATTAAAACTTTGTCAAAGACACATTCCCCGGCATTATCCCCAATATACAAAATCTCATCGGCTTTATCCAAACAATCTTTGAATCTGCCATAATCGCATATAACAAAGTCTTTTTTAAGCGTTTTAGCTGTGTCTTTTTCAATATCGAAACTTCTGTTTGGACCAAAGTCTATCACATTTCCGGCAATAGCGATTCTAATCGCTGTCAGGAGACTATCATCAGACTTTTCAACATGACTTTTCAAAGAAGGATATAATGACAGGGCTTTTTTTGTGCTTTTATCTTTTATTTCTCTAAATGGATCACCATTCCCCGTAATCTCACTTACCTTGCGATAGATCAGCCTCCCGCTTTCCGGAGGGCTGCTTTCAAGCGGAATGTCTTTTAACATCAACCCGACTTCATCTAATACTTTTTTAACTTTTCTTTCATCATCAGTTGCTATCCTCGCCGCTCGGAGCGCTTGACTTAAAAAACAGGGAAAACAATCAAAATAGGTTTTCATCTTTTAAAATTCCATTGGTTGCAACATTTTAGTCTTTTGAAAAAAACTCTTAATTACATTATGGCCTTCAATACTTAAGGGCGAGATCATAGCCCGCATGAACAGCGCTGAAGATATCATGAACCTCTCTGGCATCCCCAATAACTTCCACCCTGGCAACTGCATTTACGACCTCTTCATCAGGCCCCGCTGCCGATCTCATGCCGGATGCCATGATAACACTCTGGAAGGGTTCCAAAGACAATCTCTCCCCGTTCTTTTCCACTTCAACGCTGTCAACTGTAAACTCCTTAACTGTTGTATGAAGCATTATGGTCACATTTCCCAATTGCTTAACCCTCATCAAAACCAATTTCTTTGTAATCTTTTCCATCATGCTTCCTATTTGATCAGTAAGCTCTATGGCAACTACATCATAACCTTCGTTTCCCAACTTTTCAGCGATCTCAATTCCGGCCTGACCAACCCCGACAACCAAAACCCTCGGCCCTTTAATTTCCTTTTTTCCCTGAAAATACTCTATGGATGTCATGATATTCTGCTTGTCAAGGCCATTGATCCCCGGAATATTTTGAACCGCTCCGGTTGCCCATACCAAAAGATCGGGCTGAACTTCCTTCACAAGAACTGTGTCCACCGCCCTATTCATAAGGATAGATGCCCCACTCGCCTTCACAGAATGTTTAACAGCATCCAGACCTTGTTTCATTTTTTCCTTTTTAGGCGCCTGCCACGCAATAGCAAATTGCCCGCCAAGATGATCTGTTTTCTCGACCAGCGTAACATGGTGACCACGTCTCGTCATGTACAGGGCTGCACTCATGCCTGCTGGACCTCCTCCAGCAATCAGGATCTTCAGGGGAATGTCTGTTTGCCCCAAGAGAGGCATACCGATCTCCGGATTTAAATTGCAGCCCAAGGGTTCGCCGCTTTTCACACGATGGAGACATCCCTGCAAGCAATAGCCGCAATGTATGACATCCTCATCCATCCCTTTTTGCCATTTTTCTATCAAATCAGGATCGGCAATAAGAGGTCTTCCAAGGGCCACAAGATCAGCCAGTCCATCATCCATGACCTTGGTTACCTTTTCCTTCCTGCCCATCCTGCCGGCAACAACCATGGGAATGGATGTATGACTACGGATCCATGACAATGCATCCATCTGGGGTTTATCAGGAAGACTGGTATGGTGAAAATACCATGACGGACTGAAACAGGCATTTCCCATGCCTACATGTATAGCATTAATTTCGCTTTCTTCTGCCAGTTTCAGAAGGGGCAAAAGATCTTCCTGACTAATGCCAAACTCAGGAGACATCTCGTTACCCGAGATCCGGAGAATACATGGAAGATCAGGAGCTCCCTGTTTTACTGCTGCAATAGCCTCTCTTGCAAAAAGCGAGCGGTCCTGACCATAGCGGTCTTCTCTTTTGTTCAGCTTCCTGTTCAAAAATTGAGAGACCAGATAACCATGTCCTCCCTGTATCTCTATGACGTCAAACCCTGCTTTCTGTGCTTTTTCGCCGGCAGTTTTGTATCCGCCAAGAATCATCTCAATATCTTCTTCGGTAAGGGCCTTTGAGACATTACCCTCCCTGGCAACGCATGTCATAATGGACGGAGCCTTTGGTTGGCCACCAATTATCTTGGGATTGGCAGCAGCGCCACTATGATTCAGGTGAAGACACACAAAACGATCTTCTCCATGTATAACATTGACAATCTTCTTGAGTTCTGTTGCGCTTTCAGGGAGATGGATACAAGGCTGCTTAGGGTGTTCCCTGCCATCAGCGGTAACCGAAACAGGCTCAAGAATAACCAATCCAGGACCGTTTTTGGCAATCTGTTGATAAAAAGTCAATTGGCGGTCCGTCACTGTGCCGTCAGGATTGCCACAGCCTATCTTGATCGGAGGAAAAACAAACCGGTTTACAAGCTTTAGATTACCTAAACTAAATGTTTTGAACATTCTTTTCATGACATACCTCCTGATCGCATCTTTACTCTTTCATCATTATTTAAAAGTCTGTTTACTTTTAGAGTTCCGTCATTTCAACCTGTTCTTTTGTGCCGCGTATCACCACAAAAGATCCTTCACCATGACCAGGCTTGACAGGTTCATCTCTCATAGTTTCAGTTAAACCCCTAAAGATAGTCTGATTGAAAATCAAATCTATAAAACCTGTCTGTTGCATAACTTCGACAAGTTCGTTAACAGAAAAAAAAGTTGCGTCTTTGTAAAACACACTCTCATTTTTACGATCTACGTAAGTTTGCCCCACCATACTATTGCGATCAACAAAACCGATAATAAAAAGCCCCCCAGGGGAAAGGACCCGATGAGCCTCCAGCAAGGCCATGTTAATGTCATCAACAAAGCAGACGGTGGTAACCATCAAAGCAAAATCAAACTGACCATCGTCAAAGGGAAGTTTCTCAGCCACCCCATCCAGAACTTTAATTCCTCGCTTTTGAGCAATTTCTTTCATGCGTTTTGAAGGTTCTACACCGGTCTTGATTCCCAATGATTCCGCAAATCGCCCTGTACCCACCCCGATTTCCACGCCGCGTCCTCTATCTGGCAGCATGGCTTTGACAGCCCGCAATTCTGCTTCATAGACCCATCGATTTTCTACGAACCACTCGTCATATTTTTCAGCATATTTTTCAAAAGGAAATATTTTTGGCATTGATCAAATCTCTTCTGCCTGGTAGCGCCGTTGTATTAAAAAATGTCATTTTCTTTTTGCAGCAGAACTACTACTATTCCATATTTCTTCATTTCCAAATCGTTTAGCCCACCATTCCTCAGGTGAGATATATTTTTCCACCTCTTCTTTTGAAAACGAAAATTTATAGTCACTGCAATATATCATTATACAGTTATAGGCATCTGTAATTTTTCTTATCATTTTTTCATAAATTTCTTTTTTTTCTTGAGATACGTCCGGATGCCATTTTTTGAGCAATATCTTATAATGGCTTTTTATTTCCTCCATTGTCGCTGACTCAGGAAGGTCGAGGCTCTCTCTTGCTTTGGTAATTTCCTCATATTTATTGTAGCTGCTCATTTAAGTTCATCCCGAAATAAATCAAAAAAATTGCAGCAACACACGTAATGGAAAAAATCTCTCAATCACTTCAAATTTCAAGACGCTGTTTGAGATTTTTCCATATGTTTTTGACTGCTTCACAGCCTTTAGATTGGCTGTCAAATTCTACAATAGTTTGCCCCTGAACCATTGCCCTGGTAAATGCAGGATCAAAAGGAACCCTTCCCATAACGTTTATGTTTTTTTCTTTTGCAAAAACCTCAATAGCCTCTGTCATATCCGTGTTGAGATCAAATTTGTTAACACAGAGCATGGCCGGAATCTTGAAAAAGGCGGCTAATTCGACAACTCGCTCCATATCGTGCCTTCCGGAAACAGTGGGTTCGGCCACGATAAGTACCGCAGTAGCCCCTCCAAGGGATGCGATAACAGGGCAGCCTATTCCAGGAGGTCCATCTGTGAGAAGCAAATCTATATGCCTTTTTTCCGCAAGTTTTCTACCTTCCTGCCGAATAAGAGCCACCAGTTTACCGGAATTTTCTTCGGCAATATGGAGACCGGCATGAGCCATGGGGCCAAAACGGGTCTCAGAAAGATACCATTCTCCGCATGTATTCAAAGGGAAATCAATGGCTTTTTCAGGACAGAAATAATAACAAACGCCACAACCCTCACATTCAATAGAGTTTACTACAAAATCTTCACTAATTGCGTTCCATTTACATAAATCCCGGCACAGGCCGCACTCGCTGCATTTATCCTGGTTAATAATCGCCGTGTGCCCGGACTCAAAATCATGCTGTTCTTTAATCTCAGGTTCCATGATTAAATGCAGATCAGCCGCATCCACATCTGCATCACAAAGAACCTTGTTTTCAGCTAACGAAGCAAATGCCGCAATAATACTGGTCTTTCCTGTCCCGCCCTTACCGCTTATGATAACTATTTCTTTCATAACAATTGTCCCTGGTTATTAGAAGATACAATTTCTTTGATTTGATCATATAGTTTTGCGAACTTTTCTTCCCACTCCGGCATTACCTCGACAACCATTTTTCCTCTTGAGTAGGCCTCTGCAATACACCGGTCAAAAGGAATTTCCATCAAAACAGGAACATCTTCCTGCCTGGCATAAACCTTTACCTGATCATTCCCGATGTCCGAGCGATTGATAACCAACCCACACGGAATCCCAAGCATCTTAACTGCCCCGACAGCCAGCTTAAGATCATGCAGACCGAAAGGTGTAGGCTCTGTGACAAGCAAGACAAAATCAGCGCCTGTCATGGAAGCAATCACAGGGCATGAGGTTCCCGGAGGAGCGTCAATGATGGTCAATATGCCTGGCCTGGTATATTCGCGTACTTTTTTAATTAAAGGGGGAGACATTGCCTCTCCCACTCTTAACCGCCCATGCACGAATTCCAAACCATTTCTGTGCCCTTGTTCAATTACTCCTAATTCGCGGCCTGTTTCAGTAATGGCTTTTTCAGGACATACCTCCACACAGCCGCCGCAACTGTGACACAGTTCATGAAACGGCAATACAATATCACCGACAACCACAATAGCCTTGAACTGGCATATTTCCCCGCATTTTCCGCATAAGCTGCATTTCTCCATATCAACATCTGGAACAGGGGTTGTAATTGTTTTAACCTCTTCAATAACAGGCTGAATAAAAAGATGCGAATTAGGTTCTTCTACATCACAGTCTAAAAGCTGGACATCGAATTTAAGAGAAATGGCAAGGTTTGTAGCTATAGTTGTTTTCCCTGTACCACCCTTCCCGCTTGCTATGCTTATAATCATTATTTATTCCTTATTTTATATTTCTTTCACCACGAAGTACGAAGAACACAAAAAAGGGCTATGATTGAGGAATTATGAAGAGTTTCAACCTGCTTACGCAACTCATTTACCTGATCTTTCAGCCTCTTCTCTTCTGATAAGGTAGTGGGTTCGGGCTGACCTGAACCGGTCAATACTGAAGCGCCCATTCCACGCCCCATACCACTTCCGCCACCCATGCCTCTACCTCCACCGCCACCCATGCCTCTACCACCGCCAGCCATACCTCTGCCCATACCTCTGCCTCCGCCGCCACCCATACCTCTGCCTCCGCCGCCGCCCATACCTCTGCCTCCGCCGCTACCCATACCCATTTCACTACCTCCGCTACCCGTATCCATTCCAAAATGACTTTGCACATTGGGAGTGGTGGTATTAGATAGAACGCCTGACTTGTATTGTTCAACAGCCTGACGCACCTGTCCACTCACTCCGGTTATCACCTGTATATTAGCCGCGCTAAAAACTTGAAAGGCGTTAGGACCACAATTTCCGGTCAAAACAGTTGACACACCTTTATCCGCCATGAGCTGGGCAGATTGAATTCCTGCCCCTCCGCCTAATGCCATATTAGGGTTTTCAAGCGCTTCAAATTCCAGAGTATCCGGATCGATAATAAGGAAATAGGCGCACCGTCCAAAACGCGCCTCCATCATATCATCAAGCGTAGGGCCTGTTGATGTAACTGCTATCTTCATAATTACTTACCTCCTATATAGGGTTCAAGGTTCATTCCTTTAACCTAACTCTTAATGTTTTTGGCCGCGTAATATACAGTAGTATTTTTACGTTCCGCGCAGATCTGATCAGTACGCATAAGATTGCCAAGATATTTTGATACCTCGTTGAGATGCATACCGAATATGTCCGCAATCTGATCTGCCGTACACGGTCGTCGTTGCAACATGGAAAAAATTGTTTCCTGATTTGCCTGGATATGATTTGCATGTTTCGCCTTGAACTCAGCAATAACCTCTGCTGTCGGGTGAAACAAGTAAATCAGCACCTCCATACGTTCCTTAGACAGGGCTGTGGCAAAATCCTCTGCTGGTGGACGAACGGCCGTATTGAGCTGAATGCGATCCGGAGCAATTTCTTTTGCAAGATTCGCGATCTTACTAACATCGACAGGCATCGAGTTGATCCCTGCCATCAGAAAAACCTCCATCCATAACTGTCCCTTGAATTGCGCACGAAAAGCCTTCTGCCCTTCAACCAGGTTATCGAACAGTAACTGTGGATGGGGACGGTTCACCCATCCATAAGAAGCTTGGTCCCAAGCGCTGAAAGAAACCTTCACAACGTTGGCAAGAGATGCCGCATCACGCACTTCCTGAAGATTTAACATCGTACCGTTAGTCAACAGCGCGGCGGGAATTGTACTTTCTGAAGATATGAACTCAAGTATTTCCCCGAAGCCGGAATGCAATGTAGGCTCACCTGAACCGGAAAGTGTAATGTAGTCCGCCCTGCCATCTGTTTTTATCCAGTCTTTCAGTTCAGCCAACACCATATCTGTCGGAACATATTCTTGTCTGGTCACAGTTCTTTCAGTGGTTCGTCCCAACTGACAAAACACACAATCCAAACTACATGTCTTGTAAGGATTCAGATCAACACCAAGAGACCTCCCGAATCGACGGGATGGCACTGGGCCAAACAAATATTTATAGTCTTTCATTTATCAGTTTTCCTTAATACGAACCTGCCTGACAAGTCCCCTTAATGATCGCAGACGTTACCACCGGTTATCATAGTTTTATCTAAATAACTCTTTACAAGCACTTCGGGTTCCAGAGAAGACGCGCCAACAACCACGCTAATATTGTTTTGGCTGAAAAGGTCAATCGCCCTTTGTCCCATTCCACCGGCAATAATAACATTTACGCCCTGTTCATGAAGCCATCTCGGAAGCACCCCTGGCTCATGCGGAGGTGGAATAAGAATCTCTTTATTCTTGATCTGATTGTTCTCAACTTCGATTATGGCAAATTCCTGACAATGCCCAAAATGAGCTGTGAGTTTTCCTTCGGCTAACGGTATTGCAAATTTCATATTAATAATCCTCCAATTAAATTAGATATTAGGTAATAGATGTTAAGATAAAAGATTTACCATATCAAGCCGTTAACACCTGACACCTGACACCTGACATTTTAGACCAACTTAGACGTTTTTTCGGCAATGTCGGCAAAAACCTTTGTTACCGAAGAATCTTTATATTTTTCCTGAAAAGAAACACCTGTATCACCGCATGACACTACATTAAGATCAAAGGGAATTTTACCAAGAAAAGTTACTCCCATTGCATTAGCTGTTCTTTCTCCGCCACCGGTTCCAAACAAATCAATCTTTTCACCACATTTGGGACAGGTGAAACCACTCATGTTTTCTATAAGACCAAAAATTTCCATTTTTACGGTTTTGCAAAAATTAATTGATTTCCTGATATCTGCAAGAGCCACTTCCTGTGGTGTGGTAACAATAATTGCTTTTGCATCTTTAATTGTCTGGACAACGGAAAGAGGTTCATCACCTGTACCAGGAGGAGCATCGATAATCAGAAAATCAAGCTCACCCCATTCAACATCGGCGACAAACTGTCTGATTGCAGAATGTTTAATCGGGCCTCTCCATATTATCGCATCATCCTTGTTTTGGGTAAGCGATTCCACTGAAACTGCCCCGAGATTTTCAGAGTACTTCATCGGCGTAAGCTTCTGATTCTGATTCAGAACCAGCATCCCTTCAATCCCAAGCATTCTGGGAACATCAGGACCATGCAGATCAACATCCATAATTCCAACCTTATATCCTTTGTTGGCAAGAGCTATGGAAAGATTAACAGACACACTTGTTTTGCCCACACCACCTTTACCGCTCATAACAATAAGCTTGTTTTTTATTTTTTTTAAAGATTTCTCTACCAGAACATCCTGATCAGATTTTACCTGTTCCTTTTTAGCCCCACCACAGCCTTTTTGACTAATTATCTCCATTTATATCTCTCCTATATTATCGCTTATACCCAATGACCTTCTACATTAGCATCCTGAATGATTTCCAATTCTCCGTTTTTATATTGTGCAATTGCGTCACTAACCAACCCCTTTGCGCCTATTAAAATTTTTATCCCCGCGCTTTGTAATACCTTAAATGCTTTAGGACCACAATTGCCGGTAATTATTACATCCACCTTGTTATCAACAATTGTTTTACCCGCCTGAATTCCCGCACCCTGGGGAAGATTCAAATTCTGACTGTTTGCTACAACATCATATTCCATGGTTTCAGGATCAACAATAATAAAATATGCTGCCCTTCCAAAGCGCAGATCAATGTCTGACGACAAATCTTGTCCTGTTGATGTAATCGCTACTCTCATAATTATCTACTACCTCCGTCTAAATAGTTGAATTGTCGAGTTGTCAACTACTCGACCAATTTCCCACTCGACTCAGCTATTATTGAGTTTTGTGAGTCTTTTCCCAAACACGAATGAATTTTCCATGATTACACGAAGGACAACAACCGGGTCTTCCTGTACCCTGAGGCTCCTTCCATTTATTATTGCATTTGCAGCACACAAATACTCGCTCCTCCTCATTTATCCTGTAATTGCCGCCCTCAATATTTATTGCCTTCCCATTAATCAGGGCATCCGCAATATTTTTTCGCGCCTGCTGGACAATCCTGCTAAATGTAGCCCTGGATACTCCCATACGGCCTCCAGCCTCTTCATGAGACATGCCGATCAGATCTGCAAGCCTTATTGATTCACACTCATCAACAGTAAGGCAGACCTCTTCCAGCTCGAACATGGGAATACCTCTTGGTTTAAAATAGCTTACATCTGGATTAAAAGATACTATACGATTCTTTCGTGGTCTAACCATCACATCTCCATTATGAGAATATGCTCAAAACAGAAAATAATTACTATCTTTCATATTGTCAATAAATATTTTTATATATAATTGGGTTCTTCTCCCGATTAATTGATTCAAAGTTTCACTCATGCCTGATTCACAAACTGCCCGGTAAAACAGAAGGTTCCTCGCTTCTGCTCTTATCCTCCGGCGTACCTTTAAATACAGTTATTCTTTATCAATTCCGAATATCTCGACAACTCTTCTTTAAAGACGTTCAAGAAAATTGTTCCGGTCTCGGCTTTCTCTAAATATCTCAAGTTTCGCACCCTTGATTTCTATCAATATCAAGACGCTAAGGGTTGAAAATAACATTTTTACAGCGAAATCATTTGCTTATATTTTGTAACCGTCAAGTTCCATTAGATGATAATATTCTTTTGTTCCAACATCACTATGCCAATATCCTGTCAACTGCGCTGCACAATATCCTAACAGAAAAAGAAATATTAATGTATTAGCAATTTTTGCAGGTGTCCATTTTATTTTCAGTCCTGAAGTAACCATTGATAATGCTTGCTTTTCCGGACAAGCATCTACACATTCTAAACAGCCGATACATTCAGCGCTGATAATTCGTTTTTTTTCAGATATTGGTAAATGTTGAGGGCATTTATTACTACATTGTTTACAGTCAATGCAAAAATCCGTATTCCGCTCAATACGTGTTGGGCTCAACATAGAAAAAAAACCTAAAAACGCACCATAAGGACAGAGATACCGGCACCAAAATAGTTTAATTTTAAATGATAATATAATAAGCGCGCAGATAAAAATGATGGTAATAATAGATGGATGAATAAAGAAAAATAACATCTTGGCATCAGCCAGTTTGTAATATGGACTTGCTAAAAACTGTTTAATCGCAGGTCCCGGCATCTTAATTAAAATTACCCAAATAAAAAATCCAAGCAAAAGATATTTTAATAACCGCAATGGAATATCAATGATTTTATGAAGTTTCCATGTTTTCCATCCAATTCGTTCACCTAATTTCCATAACCATTCGGAAAGCGTTCCTATTGGACAAAACCAGCCGCAAAAAGACTTTTTTAAAACAAAAGATGAAACTACAGCAAAACATAAAATAACCATTGCCGCAGGATGAACTGTATCCCAATGACCAGTTATAAAAAATAGCTTCCATGAGGCCAGCGCTCCTACAGGCAAAAAAGCTTCAACCCCTGGTGGACGCCAAACAGATGGAAATGGAGTTTGAATAATTTGATAAATAAATATTGTGAACTGTATGCCGATCGCAACTGTTAATAAAAAAACAACCAGTTGAACCGTATGCCTTAAAGAAAGATATTTTTTTTTATCATGGATGTGATCCGACATCACCTTGCCTTCCTCCAAATGCACTCCTTTCTGAGAACATAAATCCCGAACTTACCTATCATGCGCAGAACTTTGCCGTAAAGTACCTTTTTACGATATTTTGGCAAAATAACAACATGATACTTGTATTCCCACTTAACATGTGCTTGACTTTTCCAATCTTTCATAGCGGTCATCCTTGACACTGGGGACTTCCTCATTGGAAGACCGTTTATCAATTTTACGCCTTAAAATTTATTTTTAGCCCTTGCCGTCTAACGCTTTGGCTAAATTAAAGGGTGCGAAACTTGAGTTATGATTTATCAACTTCAGGCTTTTGAGATAATGAAATTTTTTGGGCTTTTACTTTTTGCGTATTTACTTGGTTCCGTCCCCTTTGGCCTTGTTCTAACCAGGATTTTTACATCTGAAGATATCAGGCAAAAGGGAAGCGGAAATATTGGCGCTACAAACGTGAGGCGTGTTGCCGGCACAACTCTGGGAGTGTTTACTCTTGCCGGCGATGTATTTAAAGGGGCTTTCCCTGTATATCTTGCAACAGCAATGACCGGTTCTGAGAACTTATCAGGTGAAATTTATATGTGTTCTGTAGCGCTTCTTGCCTTTTCAGGACATCTTTATCCAATATTTCTGAAATTTAAAGACGGCGGAAAAGGTGTGGCAACTGCTGCCGGATGCTTTATAATGCTTTCACCAACAGCATCAATTATTGCTGTTGGTCTATTTGTAATATTTATACTCTTGACAAATCATGCGTCCGTGGGCTCCCTTGCCGCAGCCGCCATACTGCCTGTCGCTGTTTTATGGTTTACCCGCTCATGGGTCATATCAGGATGCGCAATTATAATAACAATTTCAATCTACTTTCGCCATAAAGACAACATCAAACGCCTCTTTAAAGACATAGAGCCTGTTATATGGGAAAGAAAAAGGTAACTGGCTATAGGCGTAGGCTATTAGACCGTAGGCTGAAGGTAAAGGATACTGATTAACCCTTCCCAACGGCAAAAGCTGTATTTGAGAACAGTATGCTTGAATGGTTGTGAGTCTTTTCCCTAAAAGTCTTCAGCCTTCAAACACAAAAAGTGTTTCTACAAGAAATTCCAGTCTGGTACCGGGAAGCATATTAGCCTTTTCATAAGCTGTAATAACTACAAACAGAAAGACCGGACACATTGAAAGAAAATAACCAAGACTCGAGACAAAATGTAATACGCTTGACAGCAACAAAACCACAACATTAATAACCAGCGTAATTTTTAACAGTCTCAGTGCTTTGTTTTCTCCAAGAAGTATCGCTATTGTCTCCTTGCCGACAATCCTGTCCCCCTGCATATCAAGAATATCGAAAAACGCCGTTCTGACGAACACAATGGATATTGACCAAAATAATACAAGCGCTGTTCCAATATTAATACTTCCCGATAAAGACAGCGCCGGCAGCAATGTTGTAACAATTCCCCAGGCCACAGCAATAAGAATTGTCTTTGAACCGGGAATATCCCTTATCCTCCTGTATCTGCTTGCGGCAAAACTGTCCGGCACAAGCCTGATATTGTATGAAAGGCCCATTATGCTCATGGCAAGCAAAATCAAAAAAGGAATCGATCCCAGAGTATAAGCTGTAATTAGCCCTGCGCCTCCGGCAATTACTGC
>JAFCZU010000055.1 GCA_019314185.1 Deltaproteobacteria bacterium
CGTCATCATGACAGGTATGGGTGACGACGGCGCCAGAGGTATGCTTGAAATGAAGAACGCCGGCGCGTCAACCATTGCTCAGGACGAAGCTTCCTGTGTGGTGTTCGGTATGCCTCAGGAGGCAATCAAGCGGGGAGCGGTGGACAGGGTCCTTCCACTGGAAGGTATTGCCGGTGCAGTTCTCAATTCAGCTTGAGATATCCTTAGGGCTTGAATGAAACTCGTACTTGCCCGCAATGACAGAAATTCGCAGATCTTAAATATATTGAGATCCTTCCCGGCCTGCCTACATTTCCAATTTTCCAGATTGAATGTTATGGTGATATTTAAGCTGAATACCTTTTAGAAAATTACGCAAGATCTGATCTTTACAGTCACGGTAGTTTTTATGCGCCGGCTTACGGAAAAAGGCGCTTAATTCGTGTCTGCTCATACGAAAGTCAGCCAGGTTCATAATCTCCAATATGTCTTTGTCTTTCAGGTTTAATGCGATTTTTAATTTTCTGAAAATAATATTGTTAGTTAAATGTTGCTCCGGTTTGGGTTGCGGTCCTTCTTTTTTGCCTCGTTTATCGTTAATCAAACCATTCAGGAAAATTGCCATCTGAGTGTCGCTGCATTTCTGATAAGCAGAATCATCATCTTTTTTTAACCAATTGCTGATCTGCTCCCGCGTTACTTGATGATCAGCTAAGCCAAATAAAGCGATCATTTTCGAATCATCAAAATTGAAAGTGTAGCGTATGCGGCGCAAGATATCATTATTAATCATAAGTATTCTCTGATCTAAATTGTAGTTGTATCACAACGGCCCACTTGCTGATTACCCTTACTTTAATATATTTTTATGTTCTCTATTATCAGTTAAATTTCTTTAGGAGGCAAGTATAAATAAGTTGTACAGATTGCTCCGTAATTTTGTTTGTTTTCAAGGCGCGTTAAGGCGCGCATAACGAGTTGTGTAAGTCTTGACGGAACACAGAAAACAAGCAAAAGGACAAGCAAGATGTATAAGTTGTTTTTACTTGACGACTTATTGAGGAGGAGAGGGATAGCTCCATTCTTTGTTGATTGCTGGACACTTTGTTATTCCCACAAAAAAGGGGTCTAATGCCGCTGTCCTGCGGAATTGCCTTTGCGCTCGAACAAAATTAAATATTTTTCAAAGGTTTTGTTCATTCTGTCTTTACAGGAATTTTTTTACTTAAATTTGCAGATGCTTCTGTTTTGGGAATGGTAACGCAAAGAACACCTTTTTTAAAAGAGGCTGCTGCATTTTCCTTGTCGATAATTTCTACCGGCAAGGGAATTGCCCTGTAGAAAGAACCGTAACGTCTCTCTATAGACCATGACTCTTTATCTTTTTCTTTTTTCTCTTCCTTTTTTTCACCCTTTATTATCAGAGAGTCACCAGAAAGAGACACATCTATATCTTTTTCGTCCATTCCCGGGAGTTCAGCCGTAACTGTGATTTCTTTGTCATTTTCTTTAACATCGACTTCTGGGGAAAACTTTCCATACCACTCGTCCATTCCCCTGAAAGGTTCCAATTCAAAGTCTCCGAAAAACGAATTAAATAACTGATTCATTTGTTTCTGGAGGGAGATGAGTGGATGTTTTTCTTCCTGTCTTACAGGGATATTTTTTCTCTGACTTCTTTTTATGAGATCCTTGACAGCCATTTTCCATTCCTCCTTTTTTTTGCTATGCGGCCTTGACTTCAATCTTTTTTGTCTTTGCGGGACCGGCTTTTGGGAGTATTAGTTTTAACCTGCCGTTTTTGACTGTTGCCTCAATTTTATCACGATCAATATTGCTTGAGATTTCAAAAACGCGCCGATAATCACCAACATTATATTCTGCGTGAGCAAGTCTGTAATTCTTGTAATGTTCCGGTTCAATGGTTCCGGTAATTGTAAGGATGCTTTTTTCCAAAAAAATGTCTGAGCTTTGTTCGTTAACACCCGGCATATTGGCAATCAGAACAATGGCATCATTTGTTTCTGTAATATCAACAGTTGGAATATACACTCTTCTGTTTCTTGTATGTTCTGCCTCTGACAAAGGCTGTTCCTCTTTGGTCTGGAGTTTCTGTTTTTCGTTTACCATGAAGATTACCTCCTTTATTCAGTCTTGATACTGATTTTTTTGGGTTTATTTTCTTCTGCACGGGGCAGTACAATTTTCAGTACACCTTTTTCATATTTTGCTTCAACCTTATCCGCATCAACCTTGAAAGGAAGCTGTATTGATCTGTTAAAACGGCCATAAGCCCTTTCTCTACGGTGACAGATTTCTCCCTCCTTAAATGCATCTGAAGGTCTGGAACCGCTTATGGTAAGCGTGTCACCGGTAACGGAAATATTAATATTTCCAGGTTCAATACCCGGTATTTCGGAAGTGACAATTATATCATCTTCCCCAGTCCAGATATTCACTGCAGGATATTCACGTGTAAATGGAAGGTTTTCTCCTGTAAAGAGACGATCCATTTCGTGCTGCAAACGCTGCATTTCCTGCCATACATCTCCTGTTTCTCCAATTCTTCTTAAATTTGACAAAAGCATAAATGTTCCTCCTTTCTCATACTGTTATGAGGCCTTTGAATTTCTTCATTTTAACAATGCATCGATAAGTTTAAAAAATTCAAAAGTTTCGTTATATACTTAACTTCTTGAAACCCCATTCGGCGCTTATCTTTAAGACACAGATTACTGGGATTACGGCTTAAGTTTATCGCGCGCTTGATGCGGAACAGGAACAGGAAACAGTTCGTGTATTTTTACTTTGTTACAATATAATCAAGAGATGTTTGATTTGTAAATAAGGTGAAAGACTCATTTTCATGGGAGAAATTCTTGGAAAACAGGAAATTGTCACAATTTTCAAAGTTTAACCGTCGCTGTTCACAATTTAAAATTAGAAATTGGGGAGAGATGAACACGTTTCGTAAAAAGTGTTTTTTTGGTTTTTTATGAAAAGCATAAACTTTACTCAAGTTTCGCACCCTTGATTTCTATCAATATCAAGACGGTAAGGGGTGAAAATAACATTTTTACAGCGAAACCATTTACTTATATTTTGTAAACAGCAACCTGTGCAACATACATTATGATCAGGCGCAAAGTAGATATAACATATTTAATTTAATGATGTATTAAGCATCAATCTTATACTGATTGATTGGCACCGTTGTAAAAACCACAGGCAGTATATTTCGGTTTAAAATTTATTTTTAGCCCTTGCCGTCTAACGTTTTGGCTAAATTAAAGGGTGCGAAACTTGAGAACTTTAGCTTACTTCAAGTTCTTGCAGTGTTTCTTCAGGAATCAGCGCTTGCTTTGCTGAACCTCCAAGTGTTTCTTTTTACCGTTCTTTCATCGCATATCTTTTATTTGTGGACAGGATGCTTTTCCTGATACGTATCGATTTTGGCGTGATCTCGACCATCTCATCGTTTTTTATGAAATTTATTGCTTGCTCAAGCGTTACAGGCCTTACAGGGGCCAGGATGATATTGTCATCCTTTCCTGATGCGCGCATATTAGAGAGCTTTTTTTCCTTGCAAGGGTTAACAGTAATATCATTTTGCCGGTTGTGTTCCCCTATAATCATGCCTTCGTAAACAGGATTTCCAGGGACAATAAAGATTTGTCCTCTTGGTTCAAGATTAGAAAGAGCATATGCAACCGCCTTTCCTTTTCTGTCTGCGACCAGAGAACCGGTAACTCTTGACTTGAAATCTCCTCTGTATTCGTCGTAACCTGCAAAGATAGAATTCATTATTCCGGTACCCTTGGTATCGGTCAAAAATTCATCTCTGTAACCTATAAGCGCCCTGGAAGGAATGTTAAATTCTATTCTCACCCTTCCTTTTCCATCATTAACAAGATTAATCAGTTTTCCTTTTTTTATGGAAAGTTTTTCCGTAATAATTCCCAGAAAATGTTCGTCACAATCGATAAAGAGCTGTTCTGTTGGTTCAAGCTTCTTGCCATTTTCATGTTTATAGATTACTTCAGGACGGCCTACGCAAAGTTCAAAACCTTCTCTCCTCATGGTTTCGATCAGGATAGCCATTTGAAATTCGCCTCTTCCCTTGACAATAAAGCTTTCCTTATTTTCTGTTTCTTCAACCCTCATAGCCACATTTCTTAAGGTTTCCTTTACAAGCCGTTCGTATATTTTACTTGATTGAACATATTTTCCTTCTTTTCCGGCGAAAGGAGAATTGTTTATAGTAAACTTCATCGATACGGTAGGCTCATCGACTTTTATTCTTTTTAAGGCTTTTGGACTTTCTTTTGTACAGATTGTATCTCCTATCCTGACATTTTCTATTCCTGAAAGTATAACAATATCACCGGCCCCGGCGATTTTAACCTCTTTAAGATCCAGGCCGTCATATGTTTTTAGATTTGAGATTTTAAGTGGCACAGGCTCGTTGTTTTCATTGATACAGACAAGATTTTCGTTGGATTTTACATGTCCGTTAGATATCCTGCCTACGGCAAGCCTGCCCAGATAGTCAGAATAATCGAGATCTGATACCAGCATCTGGAAAGGTTCTTCCTGATCATAAGAAGGGGCCGGGATATTATCCAATATTGTATCAAAAAGCAGATTTAGATTATCCCCCTTATCATTCAATGATTTTTTAACAATTCCATCTCGCCCTATGGCGTAGAGCAAAGGGAACTCAAGCTGGTTGTCCGTGGCGTCAAGGTCTATAAAAAGATCGTATATTTCGTTTAGAACTTCATCCGGGCGGGCGTCCTTTCGATCGATCTTGTTAATTACCACTATAATTGTAAGTCCTGCTTTTAGTGCCTTTTTTAATACAAAACGTGTTTGGGGCAAAGGGCCTTCCGAAGCATCAACCAAAAGGAGCGCTCCATTTGCCATGGAAAGCGCTCTTTCCACCTCACCGCCAAAATCAGCATGGCCAGGGGTATCTATGATATTTATCTTTATTCCTTTCCAGACCACGGAACAGTTTTTAGCAGCAATGGTAATTCCTCTTTCGCGTTCCAGATCCATACTGTCCATTATTCTTTCATCTACTTCCTGCCCGGTTCTGAATAATCCGCTTTGTCTTAACATACCATCAACAAGCGTGGTTTTGCCATGATCAACATGGGATATGATTGCGATATTTCTTACTTTCTCATTTTTTGCGAAATTCGTCATTAATTTATTCCTTTTGTTAAACAGTATTACGAAAACCCTATTAATCATGATTAATAGGGTTTGGGGCTATAATTATTATATTTTTAAAAACAAAAACCTGGTCCTCATGACCAGGTCAAAACTCTCTATCTCTCAGATTTATTTTTTTTAGTCAAGAGCGATTTGATTTCTCTCATAGATTTTTCTTTTAAATGCGCTTAAAATGTTGATAGCAGCCAGTTATGATTTGACATCAAATGATGGAAGCTGTAATTTAATATAAATTATCTTCAATTGAGCAGGTATGATCCCAGAGGGTACAAAGAGCCAAGGACTCAAGGGTTCGAGTTGCATGAAGTGAAGCTACAGCGCTCAATGCTAAAGAATTATAAAGAATTAAAAGTCTCAAGTTTCGCACCCTTCAATTTAGCCAAAGCGTTAGACGGCAAGGGCTAAAAATAAATTTTAAACCGAAATATACTGCCTGTGGTTTTTACAACAGCGCCAATCAATCAGTATAAGATTGATGCTTAATACATCATTAAATTAAATATGTTATATCTCCTTTGCACCTGATCATAATGTATGTTGCACAGGCTGCTGCTTACAAAATATAAGCAAATGATTTCGCTGTAAAAATGTTATTTTCAACCATTACCGTCTTGATATTGATAGAAATCAAGGGTGCGAAACTTGAGCTAAAAGTCATACAAACGCTTAAATTCTTGACTTTTGGAATCCTTGGATCCTCTTCCCCAAAATTTTCATAAGATAGAGAGGTAGGTATGGCAAAATTTATATCTCAAGAGACTCTTCATCAAAGGGTTGCGCGTTGGGCTTCTCCTCGTCCGGAAAGTTATCGGTTTAAAATTTATAAAGATACCTCAGATTTCTTCCGTGTCGAATATGGGAGTGTGGTTATTCTTAATGAAAAACCCTTTTTGATTCAGCATAATGCAAAGGAAGGACGTTTCGGGCTTGATGATGAGGAAAAATTCTGGGTTAAACGATCAATTGATTTAACCGATGGAAGCAGGAAGATATTAAAACTTGTTTTTCATGAAAAGTTTATTTCTACTATAGCAGGCGTTCCGTTCGAGTGCTTTAGAAGTCCCAGAAAAGAGGCGCGCATCTTAAAGCTGGTGGCGGGTCATAAAAATTTCATGCATGGATATGCAGTAGATGATGCAAGGGGAAATATTGTTAGAGTATTAGACATAATTAATGGGGAAACTATTCATGATTATGTGCAAAGTTTAAATCTTGATCATAAAATCTATTTTTATGAACTGTTTCCCGACATCTTAAATAACTATATTGAGTGTATTAAAGCGATTAAATTTCTACACGAAAATGGTGAGAAACACGGCGATATTCGTAGAGATCATATTTTTATTGACAGGAACAGCAAAGATTTCCGCTGGATAGATTTTGATTATAATTACAAGCAGAGAGAGAATATATATGCTTATGATCTCTTTGGTCTGGGCAATATTTTAATATTTTTGACGGGAATGGGCGACTTGATGATGACTGATCTTACAAAACAAAACCATCCTGCTTTAAGTTCGCTGACAGCTAATGACGTTAATATTGTTTTTCACAATCGTGTGGCAAATTTAAAAAAGGTTTATCCCTATATACCCGAAACTTTTAACAGAGTGCTCATGCATTTTTCGCGAGGCGCCAACTGGTTTTATGATAACACCAGTCAGTTGCTGGAGGATTTACTACAGGCCCAATTAAAACTACATTAGTACTTGCAAGGAGGAAAAGCATGAATAAAGAGCATACTTTTAATAAGAATATTCTTATTGCAGTTGATGAGTCAGAGAATTCCCGTCGTGCGGTTTTATATGTGGCTCACCTTCTCGAAGGCGCAGAAGGTTTCAGGATTACTGTTTTGCATGTAATTAATGAACCGGAAGAAGATTATTTTCCTACAAGCATTGAAAAGGAGAAATGGCTCAGCCAGTATAAAAAGAAAGTTGATAAAATGCTTGAAGACTACCGTCAGATATTGATACAGCGTGGTTTTGATCAGAGCGTGGTTTCGGTTCGCTCCACCTTGCGCTACTGTCCATCCATGGCACAATGTATTCTGGAAGAAAGAGATGAGACAGAATACAGCACCGTAGTTGTTGGAAGACAAGGGCTTTCACGAAGCGAGGAATTTCTTTTCGGTAGTGTATCCAGTAAGATCGTTAACTATGCGCGTAATTGTACGGTTTGGGTGGTTGAATAAAAGTATCCTTCGAACAAAAAAATGAGAGTGCTGATCAGACATTCAAGCAGAATAGGGGACCCTCACTTTATTTTACATCCCCAATAACAATTTGAACTGTTTTTTTTCTGTTCCAATGGTTCCATCGCAGTCTAAATGCAATCTGATTAAAATTTTTCTGCAGGTCATTATTGTTATCAACATTGAAATGGATAGCATTAAAGGTCTTGTCCATTCTTGAATCAGTTTGTTTTAAAACCATTTGCCTGTGATTTTTCCCAACGATTCTGGAATTTATTACCATGATGTTTTTGGCCATAAAAACCGGTTCATGATTGCCTGTTCCAAAAGGTTTCAGGGCTTCAAGCTCGTTGATCAGGGCATCTGAAATGTCGTCAAAATTAAGTTCATAATCTATGTTGAGTGTCTGCAGAAAATCAGCTGGCGAGGTCATTTGTTTAACAGCTTTTTCAAAGCTTTTTTGAAATATATCTATATGTCCAGCCTTTATTCTCAGGCCTGCGGCCATTGAATGGCCGCCAAATGCTTCAAGATGGTTGGAGCATGACACAAGCCCTTTATAAATATTGAATCCTGGTATGCTTCTGGCCGAGCCTTTGCCGATACCGTTTTTTATAGTGATAAGAACCACAGGGCGAAAGTATTTTTTGACTATTCTGGATGCAACTATGCCAAGAATTCCTTCATGCCATATGCTATGTAATTCATTGTCCGACAAGACAATCGAACTGTTTTTGAGCAGGCACTGATTCTCTTTTAAATATTCAGTAATAGTCTCCATTGTTTTTTGTTCAATATCATGTCTCTTAAGGTTCATATTATTAAGTGATTGGGCAAGTTGTCTTGCAGTCTCAAGGTTGTCTGTCGTCAGGAGTTTAACAGCAGTTGAAGCATGGTCAATCCTGCCGGCAGCATTTAACCTGGGCGCCAGCCTGAATGCAACATCTTCTGAATCCACAGAATTATTTTTTATTCGACTGGATTCTATTAAGGCTTTTATGCCACATCGATTGTTTGAATTTATTTGTTCAAGCCCTGTTTTTACCAATATGCGGTTTTCATCAACAAGAGGGACCATGTCAGCCACAGTTCCAAGAGCTACAAGATCGCAAAGATTTTTCAGATTAGGTTCAGGTTTATTTTGCCAGAAATGCTTGTCGCGTAGGTATTTCCGCAGGCAGATCAGGAGGTAGAAGGCAACTCCTACGCCGGAGAGATTATCAAAGCCTGATATGCAGTCATGACGCTTAGGATTTATTACTGAGACAACATGAGACGGTTTGTCGGATATTTCGTGGTGGTCTGTTATTATTACATCTATTCCGGCATTTTGTGCCGCCTTTACAGCATTGTTGCTGCTTGAGCCGCAGTCAACAGTTATTATCAGGTTTATTTTGTTTGGTATTGCGTAATTTGTTATATGTTTTGTGTGCAGGCTGTATCCTTCTTTTATTCTGTGTGGGATATAGTATGAAACATCTGCTTCTGTATAATCAAGAAACTCGTAAAGAATTGTTGTCGCTGTGATTCCATCAACATCGTAGTCGCCAAAGATTAATATTTTTTCATGACTTGTTATAGCCAAATAGGTACGTTTTACTGCGGCATCCATATCTTTCATTGAGCATGGAGGCCGCATATTGTTAAGTGATGGGTTAAGGAAGGCACGGGCATCATTCGGAGATAAAATTTTACGGTTTACCAGGATGTTTGCCATGACAGGAGAGCATTTTAAACTCTTTGAGATTTTTTCAACCGAATTGGTGTTGGGTTGTAAGATTTGCCAGTGTTTTTTCATGAAAAGAATTATATCCGATATGATGGTTTAATAAAACAGAAATTTACAAACATAAAATGAAATTAACTTGGGGCAACGGACTTTTTTTTATTGATAAATTAATTTGTATGATGGTAATTAATCTTTTTTAACCAAACACCTAACACTTGATTCGACTTTTTACGAATTCATCAATATTGGATTTGCCTTGCAAACAATAAAGAAATATTTTCGTGTTGACCGTAGAGAAATTTGCTTTTTGAAATATATTTTTGAGGCTTGTGACGGCATTGCGATGATGACGACAATTGATTCTCAGGCTGGTTTTGTCAGGCTCCACATTTCACCGGGGTGCGAGGAGGATGTCGGGTTAATTATTCAGAATCTTAAAAAAAATATTATGATCGAACCGGTTACTTTATGAAGGAGAGCAGGTGTTAGGGTTTGCACAATAATAAGTTCGCAATTTTAAGTGTTGAGGCGCTTGGCTGGTAAGGCGCGAAAGTGCAGGAATATCAAGCATATCCCGAGCTTTCGCAACGCAGCCAGGCATGATGCATCGGCTCTTAAAATATAAAATTATTTTTGCGCGAGCCCTTAGGGAGAGAGGTCATAAATTTTGTGAAATCGAGAGGTGGTGTTATGAAAAAGGGATTTTATTGTGGACTGGTTCTTATGATATGTTCCTTTATCCTTGGAATGGGTAATATGGGGGAAGATGATGTTGTAAATATGCCGGAGCCTGAGCAAAATTATTCTGTAACTCTTGTGGATCAATCCGACGTGTCAATTGACCTTGAAAAATTTTCCTGTAACGGTATGATTTATTTTATTGGTAATTTGGGGAAGACCGAAGTGTCTGTTGGCTATGACAGGATAGACTCTGTTTTTTTTCTGTTGCATGATGAGGATGTTAAGGCAAAATTGCACTTAAAGAATGGGAAGGTTATTGAGCTTGTCGTGGACAGGAACAAATCCTGTTACGGTGTATCTTCATTCGGGAATTGCAGGATAGAAATGCAGGATATAAAAAATATTGTTATTCATGGAAAGATACTGAAGAAGGTCGAGTAGTTGATTGTCGATTATCGATTAAAAGGATAGACCGGAACAATTCCAACAATTATAAATCATAAATCGGATATAAGATTACTTCATCTCTGGAAAAGGCTGATCTAATTATTGTTAATACTTGCGCAATAAGAGAAAAAGCAGAGCAGAAGGTCTTCAGTTTTTTGGGGCGACTTTCACGCCTGAAGATTAAAAAGCCTGATCTGATTCTGAGTGTGGGCGGATGTGTGGCGCAGCAGGAAGGTCCAAAGATGCTCCAGAGGATTCCGTTTCTTGATCTTATTTTTGGAACACATGCCATTGGTCGCTTGCCTGGGCATATTAAACGGATTGAGTTAAAAAAATGCCGGATTGTTGATGTTGAAATGATAGAAGGAATTGACGAATCAGCATTTCTTATTGATACGGAAGATCATCGAAAGGTTTCAAGCTTTGTAACTATAATGCAGGGATGCGATAATTTTTGCACATACTGTGTCGTTCCCTATGTACGTGGTAGAGAAGCGAGCAGAGAGCCCAAGAAAATAGTTAATGAAATTCGTGAGCTTGTTAAATGTGGTGTAAAAGAAATCATTCTTCTCGGCCAGAATGTGAACAGCTATGGCAGAAAGGAGCGGTTGTGCTCGTTCTCCGAACTTCTGTCTCTTGTAAATGGGATCGACGGGCTTGTTAGAATCAGGTTTACTACTTCAAATCCAAAGGACCTTTCAGATGATCTGGTTGATGCTTTTTATACTCTTGAAAAATTATGCCATCATATTCACCTTCCTGTTCAATCAGGATCGAACAGTATATTAAAAAGGATGAACCGGAAATATACGAGAGAACTTTACCTTGAAAAAATAGATAAATTACGTAATGTTTGTCCTGATATTGCTATTACATCCGATTTTATTGTGGGTTTTCCTGGAGAAACAGAGGATGATTTTAAGCAAACCCTTGATTTGATTAAAACAGTTGAATTCGACGGCTTGTTTGCTTTTAAGTATTCTGATCGTCCAAATGCTCCGGCGTCTGGTTTTTCTTATAAGATTTCAGAACAGGAAAAGAAAGACAGGTTGATGGAATTGCTTGATTTGCAGGAACATTTTACAAAAAAAAAGAATAAATCGCTGGTCGGATCAACCGAATTGATACTTGTTGAAGGTAAAAGCAAAAAGCAGAGCGGGAAAGATGCTCAAATAAAGTCTCAGAATATTCAGTGGACAGGAAGGACTTCAACAAACAAGATAATAAACTTTAGTCGGGATGATGATTGTATTGCCTGTGATGATATTTTTACAAGCAGGATGGTTAATGTAAAAATTGAAAAAGCATTGTCTCACTCTCTCTGGGGCAGACCGATTGTGGCTGAATCGAAAGGAGGGGAAAATTATGCTGCATAAGGTAAGCATAGCGGGCTTGACCATAGATCCTGCGTCAAACACGCCGATTGTTATCTTGAAATCGGATGTGGATGGAAAGTCTATTCCAATATGGATCGGATTGCTGGAAGCTACCTCCATAGCTTCAACCATTCAAAATATTAAATACGACCGTCCCATGACCCATGATCTTTTTAAAAATTTTATTGATATGCAAAATGTCGCTGTGTCGAAAATTGAAGTGTGTGATTTGAAAGATAACACATTTTATGCCAGGATATTTTTTGCTTCAAAGGAAAAGGATTTTAGTATGGATGCTCGGCCAAGCGATGCAATTGCCATTGCTCTCCGGTTCCATGCCCCGATTTATGTTGATGACAGTGTTGTTGAAAAATCAAATGCGCCAGATGGTCATGTGGAGGTTCTGGACAAAAGTAAGGACGGGGAAAAGTGGGCGGAATATCTTAATAAATTATCTCCTGATGATTTCGGTAAATATAAAGTGTAAGTGTCAGGTGTTAAAAGAAAATTTGAGCTTTAAGCTCTTTATGTATTGACAAACGTAGCGATGGTTTCGAAAAAAACAAAAGTTTCAAAAGGTGATAATCTATGATTGATCTTCATACGCATTCGATTTTTAGTGATGGAGTCTTGATTCCATCTGAGTTGGTGAGATGCGCTGAATTCGTCGGACTAAAGGGAATTGGAATTACAGATCATGGGGATTTATCAAATATTGATTTTATTATTCCAAGGCTTGTTGCGGTAGCGGAGGAGTTAAATAGAGTTGTCAACATAAAGGTTATTCCAGGCATTGAGATTACACACGTTCCTCCTTTGTTGATTGGGAAAATCGCTAAAAAAGCGCGTTCTCTTGGTGCAAAGATTATTATTGTTCACGGCGAAACAATTGTCGAACCGGTTGCCACAGGCACCAATAGTGCTGCTCTTAAAGCAGATATCGATATTTTAGCGCATCCAGGTCTTATCACTGAAGAGGAAGTTTTAAAGGCAAAGAGAAGAGGGATTTTTTTGGAGATATCGGCACGTAAAGGGCATTCACTTACAAACGGACATGTTGGAAAGCTCGCCAAAGAAATCGGCGCAAAGCTTGTAATTAACACTGACACACACGAGCCAGGCGATCTGATAGATATAAATATGGCTAAACAGATTGTCTGCGGCGCTGGTTTAACTGAGAAAGACTTTGAAATAATGCAGAAAAACGCATCAGTTTTTCTTTAATCGTAACTATTCAGCCACAGATCTACGCAGATCATCACTGATATTTTTTCTTTTATTATCATATACAAATTTTATACTGTTTAGGCACAGAGTGGCAAAGGCACAAAGGCGCATAGTTGGCTTGCCTAAAGTCATTGATTTTTGCCGGACCTGCAAATCTCTATATGTTTTTATTTTTCTTTGTGCCACTGTGCCTTCTATCTGCGTTCATCTGTGTGAATCTGTGGCTGAATAGAGCACCTTTAATCTGAGTTTTGTAAAGGTTTCTATATAAGCAGACCAAGATACCAGGTTATTAGATCCGGACCGAAAAAGATATATGCAATAGCGCCTGCAGATAGGAACGGTCCAAAAGGAATGGGAACCTTCATGTCTTTTTGTGTGCGTATTATGATGATAATTCCTACTAATGTACCGGTAACAGATGCAATAAAAATAGTAAAGAGAACTCCTTTCCATCCTAATATTGCTCCAATCATGGCCATAAGTTTGATGTCGCCGCCTCCCATTCCTTCAGCCTTTTTAATTAGAGAATATGTCCATCCAACAATCAGCAGACTTCCGCCTCCAGCCAGTAGGCCCAGCAGAGAGTCTTTGTAAGTTAACGAGGGTAGCGCAAAGGATGCAAGGAAGCTGATTGGTATGCCTGGGAGTGTGATAATGTCAGGTATTATCTGGTGATCAATATCAATAAAAGTTATTATAATCAGAGATGTAATAAAGAGAAAGTAAATCAGGCATTCAAATGAAAATCCAAACTTGAGAAATGTGAAAAGAGCAAAAGAACCGCAAATTATTTCAACCAATGGATATCGAAAAGGTATCGACTGGTTGCAATGTCGACAGCGCGCTTTAAGCCATAGATAGCTTAAGACAGGAATATTATCATAGAATCGAATTATTGCTTTGCAGTTTGGACAGAATGAACGCGCAGGGTTAATAATTGATTGTGAGAGAGGGAACCTGTATATGTATACGTTTGCAAAGCTTCCTGCACACATGCCGAATATAAAAATTATTATTTCAATGATGTGATTAAACATAAAAATACGAATTATCTATTAAATCAAAATATGATAAATTTGTAAAAAGTCCGACGGTCACTTTTTACAAACAGTGTTAGGTGTTAAGAATATGATTAAACAGGCAACTGTTTCAACCTCTATATTTGATGAATTCGTTTTTTTGCAAATTTATTAAATATAGCTATGTTTAATCTAAAAATCAAGTTCGGCAAGCAGATAACAGCAATTCTAATTAAGGCGTTCTCCAAAATTAGAATTGCCAAGGCAATAAAAAACAGTATATTTGAATGGCTATGCTATTATTAAGTTTTTATTAGACTTTTTCTAAAAGCCTTCAGCCTTTAGCCTATCCACCTGTGGTTACTAATTATTAACAATTAAGACTGTAACAGAAAATGGACTTTGATAAAATTGTCGATATTAATATTGTAAAAGACAAATTCAGCCTTATATTAATACGCTTACCCATACTGAAACTATAAAAGAGCAAAAATTGGAGAAATAATGGCAAAAACTGATAAAAATGATCTGATCAGCATTATTAAAAAAAATGAGAATATTATTGATATTCCCAAGATTCTTCCCTTAATGCCTGTGCGCGATGTGGTAATTTTTACCGATATGCTTCTTCCACTTTTTATCGGGCGTGAAAAATCTGTGCGCGCAGTGGAGTCGGCTGTTACAAAAGATAATTATATAATGTTAGCTACTCAGAAGGACTCAGGTCTTGAAGATCCCGGGGCTGATGAAATATACAGAGTTGGGACTATAGGAAGGATCCTGCGTATGTTAAAGCTTCCTGATGGCAGTGTTAAAGCTCTTGTGCAGGGTATTGTCAAGGCAAAAATACTTAGATTCGTACGAAAGAGAGCATTTTATATTGTAAAGACCGAAGCTATTCTTGAAAGTCCTGTTAAAAAGATCGATATTAAAATCGAGGCATTAATGCGGAGTGTGAGAGAGTATTCCGAAAAAATTCTGGCTCTTCGGGGGGAATTGACCGGAGATGTTGGAAGTATTTTAGAAAACATTAACGATCCTGGCAAACTTGCTGATCTTGTAGCTTCGAATCTTAGACTGAAGATCAATGAATCCCAGATGTTGCTTGAGTCTATCGATCCTGTAAAGAGATTAAAAAAAGTTAATGATATGCTTTGTCGTGAAGTGGAGCTTACATCAATACAGGCAAAGATACAGTCTGATGTCAGGGATGAAATATCCAAAAACCAGCGCGACTATTTTCTCAGAGAACAGGTCAGGGCCATTCATAAGGAATTAGGCGAACATGATGAAAAGGCACAGGAGATAGCAGATTATAAAAAAAGAATAAAACTCGCTGGAATGTCAAAGGAAGCAAAAAAAGAGGCGCAAAAGCAGTTGAAGCGTATTGAACAAATGCATCCTGATTCGGCGGAAGCTTCGGTTGTGCGAACATATCTGGATTGGCTTGTTGATCTGCCCTGGAGTAAAACAACAAAAGAAGACATCAATATTAAGAATGTAAAAAAGATATTAGACAGGGATCATTATAGTCTTGATATTATAAAGGATCGGATATTGGAATATTTAAGTGTTCGTAAGCTGAATCCCAAGATAAAAGGGCCAATTCTTTGTTTTGTCGGTCCTCCCGGCGTGGGAAAGACATCACTTGGCAGATCAATTGCAGGCGCTATGAATCGCAAGTTTGTTCGTATTTCTTTGGGCGGTATACATGATGAAGCAGAAATACGAGGGCATCGACGCACCTATATCGGAGCTTTGCCAGGGCGAATATTACAGGGGTTGAAACAGTGCGGCACGAAGAATCCTGTGTTTATGATGGATGAGATTGACAAGCTTGGGTCCGATTTTCGTGGTGATCCTTCTGCTGCGCTGCTTGAGGCTCTTGACCCGGAGCAAAATTTTGGGTTTAGCGACCACTATATAAATCTGCCGTTTGACCTTTCAAAGGTTATGTTTATACTTACGGCCAATTTAACAGATACTATTCCATCGGCGCTTTTTGACAGGATGGAGGTGATTACACTTTCCGGGTACACAGAAGAGGAAAAGAAGATTATTGCCCGAACTTATCTTTTATCCCGCCAGATCAAGGAGAATGGTTTAAAATCGAAACTCATGACCATTAGTGATGGAGCAATGCTTCAGTTGATAACTCAGTACACATCTGAGGCAGGTTTAAGAAATCTTGAACGGGAGATAGGAAGGATATGCCGCAAGGTGGCTCGTAAAATTGCTGAAGGAGAAAAAGGGCCTTTCCACATTACAAGAAACAATTTGCAGAAGTACATGGGCATTCCCAAATATTATCCTGAAATGGATCAGGAAGAGAGTCAGATCGGTTTATCTACAGGACTTGCATGGACGCAGGGCGGAGGTGAAGCTCTGTACATTGAGGCATCTTTTATTAAAGGTAAGGGTGAATTGATCATAACAGGTCAGATTGGTGATGTTATGCAGGAGTCTGCTCGCGCGGCTGTGAGTTATGCCAGGGCAAATCTTGGTTCATTTGGTGTTGAAAATAATTTTTTTGACAATATTGATGTTCATATACATGTTCCTGCAGGAGCAATTCCCAAGGATGGTCCATCAGCCGGTATTGCAATGGCTACAGCCATTATTTCTGTTTTAATGAAGAAACCGGTTTGTAAGGATGTTGCCATGACAGGTGAGATTACGTTAAGGGGAAGGGTCCTTCCGATTGGTGGTTTAAAGGAAAAAGCACTTGGTGCATTAAGAGCTGGAATCCGAACAATAATCATTCCTGAAAAGAATAAAAAGGATCTTGTCGAGATTCCCAAGAACGTTAAACGGAAAATCAGATTTGTTCCTGTAAAGCGTATGGATGAAGTTTTGACAGTTGCAATGGAAAATAAAAAGTAGGGGCTGGCCCCCGTGCCTGCCCGATTCAGACGTCAAGGATCAGGGCAAGGATTTATGACTGTTGTTTGTCGATTGAAAAGATAGAGCGACTCGCCGTGCTCGCGCCCGTCGCGGCAGGAGCGATTCCAACAATCATAAATCAACAATCCAAAGGATTTGTACATGAAGATACTTGCCGTTGACACGGCTACAAAAAGCTGTAGCGCCTGATGGAGATGATCAATACAGTAATTGGTTTGTCAGGCATTACTATTTCCGATCTTGACGGGTTTGCCGTTACAAGAGGGCCTGGAAGTTTTACAGGATTGCGAATAGGAATAAGCGCAATAAAGGGGCTTGCTTTGGCGAACAGCAAGCCGGTTATAGGTGTGTCAAGCCTTGACGCTCTTGCAATGCAGAATTCATTTTCGCCATATCTAATTTGTCCTTTTTTAGATGCGCGTAGAGGAGAAGTTTATTTTTCCCGTTACAGGATTGAGAGCGGTATATTGAAAAAGGAGATTGATGAAGATGTTCTTCCGCCAGCCCAGGCGGTTTCCGACATTAATGAGTCGTGCATATTTGTTGGAGATGGAGCTTTAGTCTATAAAAAGATTATTATAGACAGTATGGGTGATAAGGCGTATTTTATTTTGCCCGGTCAAAACATTATTCGTGCTTCAACCATTGCCTGTATTAGCATGGATAGATTTAAGAAAAATGATATTGATGATATTGGTATGTTTGTGCCCAGGTATATTCGGAAATCCTATGCTGAACTCCCGGCCAGGCCATAACCAAAAATATTTTATTTGTTACGAAAGTACGAAAAATAAATTGCGGGTGAATAAAACTATTTTTGTTTAGGTCTTTTTGTGATTATCTCTTTTTTTCAGAACCGTTTTTTTGATTTGATAATTTATATAGAAAATGCTTTATAATAAACGATGAATTTGTGAAAAATCTAACAAACACCTTCACCGTCATTCCGGCGAAAGTCGGGCATGTGGTGAAGCGTTAGTACTATCCAGTTTTTTCAAGTAGTTACAGATCGTCTGGACTTCGGTTTCATTGGAATGATGACTTTTTACGAAGCCATCATAAATAATATCTCAGTTTTTTTAAATATTTTTTTGGGGAACAACTTTATGAACAAATTTTCTTGGCCGGAGCAACCTGCTCAAACAGCATATCCTGTGGCAAAACCAGGTTATCCTTTTATATTTATTTCAGTTTTTACAACCTTGATATTTGCTCTTTTAGGATTAACGGTTCTGTCTCTTACCGGACTTGCGGTTACATTTTTTGTATGCTATTTTTTTCGAGATCCGGACAGAGTTGTTCCCAATGCAGACAACGCTGTTGTATCACCGGCTGACGGCAAGATTGTTGGCGCAGGCATTGTGGACAAAAGCTCTTATTATGAGGGTACATGTCTGAAGATAAGTGTTTTTATGTCGATTTTTAATGTTCATGTAAACCGCATCCCACATGAAGGAGAAGTAAAAAAGATCAGTTATTATCCGGGGAAGTTTTTTTCAGCGAATTTAAATAAGGCTTCAAGGGATAATGAACGAAATGCGGTTTTTATTGAGACCGAAAAGGGAGAAAAAATATGTGTTGTGCAAATAGCTGGTCTAATTGCCAGGCGTATTATTTGCAACATTAATGAGAGTGATAAGATAATACGTGGGCAGCGTTTTGGAATGATATGCTTTGGCTCACGTCTCGATATTTATTTGCCTGCCGATACAAAACTCAATGTAAATATTAACGATACTGTAAAGGCAGGGACAACGATTTTGGGGTATTTAATATGAAAAGCAAACGATTTGAAAAAAAGAGACTTAGCCGCGGAATATTTATTTTGCCGAACATATTTACATCTCTTAATCTTTTTTGTGGTTTTTATGCAATTATAGCTTCAATAGACGGAAAATATGTTGCAGGGGCCATAGCTATAATAATTGCAGTAATCTTTGATATGTTAGACGGCAAGATCGCCAGGGCTACCAATACAACAAGCAAATTCGGTATGGAATACGATTCTCTCGCAGATCTTATATCCTTTGGCCTCGCTCCCGGATTGATGGTGTATTTATGGGCTCTCAGGCCTCTTGGGAGAATTGGCTGGCTTGCAGCATTCCTTTTTATGGCATGCGGAGCCCTTCGTCTGGCGCGTTTTAATACAAAAGCAGGAAGTAGCAGCAGTAATTATTTTATTGGTCTTCCCATACCTGGCGGAGCCGGTATGGCGGCAGCAACTGTTTTGTTCTGTCACAGATTGAACATTTCAGAGAGTATAAATCCTGTGATAATTCTTTTAATGCTTTATGCTCTTGCCTTTTTAATGGTCAGCACTATAAACTATAAAAGTTTTAAAAAAAATCCTGAACCTTTTCAAAAAATCAATTTCAATGTACTTGTTACCGCAATTTTGATAATGATCTTTATTGCCGCTCAACCGTCTATAACCATGTTTTTTTTAGGTTGTGTTTATATTGTTTCAGGTCCATTCATCACCATACGGTTGTATCATAAGGATATAAAACAAAAAAAAGTCGAATCTCTCGAATCAGAGAGGCACAACTCGAACACAATTTAAATAGCAGGGATCAGGGATCAGGGATTGTGGGTTTTGAATTTTAGCTTTATTAGAAACAACCTCGCTATGGCGGGGTTGTGGTTTTTTATGATATCATCATTCGAAATTCTTTGATCGATATCCAAATAATTAAATCATAACCTTTTGATATAATTGACAAGTTGCTTTCGATTACAGTGTTGCAAAACAGCGTGATATAGCTTTTCACGAGACCATTATTATTAACCATTAATTATTAAGGTGCAATATTATCATGACAAAAGAATATTCTATTTCAGTAATTCCAGGTGATGGAACAGGTCCTGAAGTTATATCGGAAGGTATTAAGGTCCTTGAAACAGTCGCGGATAAGTGCGGTTTTACTCTCAATTTTACTCATTATAATTTAGGGGGTGAGCATTATATGGTAACTGGTGAAATTCTGCCCGACAAAGTGCTTGATTCGCTTGCTCTGTCAGATGCGATATACCTCGGCGCCATAGGCCATCCTGATGTAAAGCCTGGTATTCTCGAAAAAGGCATTCTTTTAAAGCTCAGGTTTCACTTTGATCAGTATATTAATTTAAGGCCTGTAAAATTATATGAGGGTGTAAATACACCTTTAAAAAACAAGTCGCCTGAAGATATTGATTTTGCAGTAATACGTGAAAACACAGAAGGCCTTTATGTGGGTGCTGGTGGCTGCTTAAAGCGCGGGACTCCTGATGAAGTTGCTATACAGGAGTCGATAAATACACGTAAAGGCGTAGAAAGGTGCATCAGGTATGCCTTTGAATACTGCAGGAAGCGTAACAAGGCCAAAAAGCTGACTCTTTGTGGAAAGACCAATGTATTGACTTTTGCGTTTGATCTGTGGGAACGCGCTTTTAATGATGTTGCAAAGGAGTTCCCTGACATTGAAACAGATTATGCGCACGTCGATGCAGTTTGTATGTGGATGATAAAGAATCCGGAATGGTTTGACGTTATTGTTACAGATAACCTGTTTGGGGATATAATAACCGATCTGGCTGCAATGATACAGGGTGGTATGGGGATTGCCGCAGGAGGAAACATTAATCCAGATGGTGTTTCGATGTTTGAACCTATTGGCGGATCTGCTCCAAAATATACCGGAAAGCAGGTAATTAATCCCATTGCGGCTATTATGGCGGCCAAGATTATGCTGGAAACAATCGGTGAAACCAGAGCCGCAACATTGATAGAAAGTAGCGTGGTAAAAGTTCTGCGTGATGACCTGAAGGATGTTGGGGCAGGAAGAATGGGATATACGACAAAAGAAGTGGGTGATTTAATAAAAGGTTATATTGAGACAGAAAAATTTTGAATAATGTGAATTTTAAATGAATTCAAAATTATATTTTTAAGCTGGTCATTGTACACACTTGACACAGAGGTGTTTTCAGGAGTTCTTGTAATCGCCCCAAAACATTGAATATCGAATATCGAACAAGGAACCGCAGAATTACGAAGGGGTTACTTCGACATTCGATATTTCTTGTTCGATATTCTGCGGTTCAGAAAAAATACTTATTAAATCGATAGGTTCCATGGTTACTGTTTCAAGTGTGTATTAAATCAGTATTTTTAAGGGGAGGTATGTCTGTGAAGAAATTTAATGTTGCCGTGGCAGGCGCTACAGGTGCTGTCGGAAATCAAATGATAACATGTCTGGAGGAGAGAAATTTTCCGGTAAAGTCTATTAAATTTCTGGCTTCCAGCCGCTCTGCAGGACGTAAACTCCGTTTCAGAGGGGATTTAGTGGATGTTAAAGAATTAACCGAAAATTCCTTTAAAGGCGTAGATATTGCTCTTTTTTCAGCAGGCGGTGGCACAAGTGTAAGATTTGCTCCTTTTGCGGCAAAAGACGGGTGCGTTGTCATTGATAACTCAAGTGCATGGAGGATGGATCCTGATGTTCCGCTGGTTGTTCCTGAAGTAAATCCACATGCAGTGGCACAATACACAAATAAAGGGATTATTGCAAATCCTAATTGTTCAACAATTCAAATGGTTGTTGCTCTTAATCCTATTCACAGAAAATGCGGGATTAAGAGAGTGGTGGTTTCAACATATCAGGCAGTTTCCGGTACAGGGAAAAAAGCAATTAATGAGCTTTTTGATCAAACCAGAGCCATGATTAATTTTATCGATTATAAGATAAATGTCTATCCTCACAGAATAGCCTTTAACTGTCTTCCGCATATAGATGTATTTTTAGAAAACGGTTATACAAAAGAAGAGATGAAGATGGTAGATGAGACAAGAAAAATTATGGAAGATGATACAATGGGAATAACAGCTACAACGGTTCGTGTGCCGGTATATTTCGGTCATTCGGAGTCGATTAATATTGAAACCAGGGAGCATATTTCAGCAGATGAAGTTAAGTCTCTTCTTGAGAATGAGTCTGGCATTAAGGTTGTTGATGATCCAAAAAAGAATATTTATCCTCTTGCTATTGATGCAGCAGGTCAGGATTTGACATTTGTTGGTCGTATTCGGGATGATGAGTCGATTTCAAACGGTATAAATATGTGGGTTGTAGCAGACAACATTAGAAAGGGGGCTGCAACCAATACGGTTCAGATAGCGGAAATTCTGGCTGAGAACTATTTATAACATGGGTTGAGCGGTTCACGGTTTTGGTTAAGAGCCATAACTCACTTTTAACTTTGTGCTCTTAGCGTTTTGAGCAAAGCGGGTGGTAAAATATTATTAGAGATTAAAAATGGAGTTTAAATGGAGAGAATACCTATTACAAAAAGTGGGTACGATAAACTGAAAAAAGAGATAGAACATCTTCAAAAGGTTGAGCGACCTCAAAACATAAAAGCTATTGAAGAAGCTCGTGCTCATGGAGATCTTAGTGAAAATGCGGAGTTTACAGCGGCAAAGGACAAACAGAGTTTTATCGAAGGCCGGATAGGTGAGTTGGGATACAAGCTGGCTAATGCTGACGTCATCGATCTTGATACACTTTCCAAAGACTGTGTTGTGTTTGGTTGCACTGTTCTACTCGAAAATATAGATAATGAAGAAAATGTAAAATATCAGCTTGTTGGACCGTATGAAGCAAGTGTCGAGGAAGGGCGAATATCAGTATCTTCACCGCTTGGCAGAGCAGTTGTGGGGAAAAAACCTGGAGACGAGATCAAGATTCAGGCTCCTGGCGGAGAAAGGCGTTACGAGTTGGTAGAGATATTGTAATTAAATTAGCGAACCTTTGGTGCGGACATAAGTGCCTAACGTGAGCTAAAGTATATTAAAGTGCCTAAAGTTAAGGTATTCTGCCTATTTTATATAAGTTCCTTAAGTCATCAATGTACAAGTGAGCAAACTCCTTCTATTTTTGAGCTATTAATTAGCGCGCCGAAGGCGTACCTCAACTTTAGGCACTTATAAACTTTTTATAATGGAGGTTTTATTGTGGCGCGTATTACGATAGAAGATTGTCTGGAAAGGGTACCAAACCGTTTCTTATTATGCAACATGGCTGCAAAACGTGTAAGACAGATTCATGACGGTTCTGAATATCTTGTGAGTTCACCAAAAAATGAGGACGTTGTTGTTACTTTACGGGAAATTGCAGCAGGCAAGGTAGTGTTAAAAAAAGAGAAAAAAGAAAAGGATTAGTTTAATTTAGGTTTGAAGCCTGTTTTAATCTTTTGGCAAAGCAAAACTATATATATAAAGTATTGAACAAGGCTGTCGGCAAAGCCATGCATCGGTATGAGATGATATCTGACAAGGATCGCATAGCGGTAGGGCTTTCAGGAGGGAAAGACAGCCTTGCGCTAATGTGGATTTTAAAGGAGCGTCAGTCTCGTATCCCAATAAATTATGATTTGTTTGCTATTTACATTGATTTAGGGTTTAAGGGAGGATTCACAGAACAGCTTAAAACCTATTGCACTCAAAATGGGTTTAAACTAATTGTCGAGCATACAGATTATGGAATAATGGCGCATAGTGCTGAAAATCGTGAAAACCCTTGTTTTTTATGTTCCAGATTGCGCAGAAAACGGCTTTTTGAAATAGCAGATGATCTTGGATGTAACAAGCTCGCTTTAGGGCATAACAAGGATGACATCATTGAGACACTGTTTTTGAATATGTGTTATGCAGGTCAGATTAGTACTATGGTTCCTTCCCAGTCTTTTTTCCAGGGAAACTTTACAGTAATAAGGCCACTTGCATTTACGGATGAGAATATAATAAGCCGTTTTGCCAGCGACAAAGGATTCCCATCCTTTGTCAATCCATGTCCTTCGGAGAAAATATCGAAACGACAGGAAATAAAAAGTTTCTTAAGTCAGCTATACAGCAGCAATAAAAAGATAAAAGGTAATATCTTCAGAGCAATGAGCAATGTGAATATAGATTATTTGTTGAAGTAGAGTAACAACTCAATGTCATCAACTTAAGCGATTTTATTGTTAATCACCACGAAGAAATTTTCTTTATTTTCACGTCCTTCGTGTTCTTGGTAAAAAATATCAGTGTGAGGAACTTAGAGTTTTCTTAAGTCAATGACATTGCCTAACACTTAACACCTAACACCTAACACTTAAATGAAAGATATCCAGAGCCAGCACGATTTCCGTAATATACCTGTTGATAAGGTGGGAATAAAAGATCTTCGATATCCTATTACTGTTCTTGACCGGAAGAACGGTTTCCAGCATACTATTGCTTCAATAAACATGTATGTGGATTTGCCGGAAAAATACAAAGGCACACACATGAGCCGTTTTGTTGAGTTGCTCCATTTGTTTCGACCTGAAGTTTCTCTGAAGAAAATTTCAGATATTCTTGAGAAGATGAAGGAGTATTTAAACGCGGCTTCAGCGCACATCGAGATTACTTTTCCTTATTTTATTGAAAAAAAGGCTCCAGTAAGCAACTCTCCTGGATTCATGGATTATACATGCAGGATTATCGGATCAAGCGGCCCTGACTGCAAAATCGACTTGATATCAGAAGTAATAGTCCCTATTTCTTCCGTATGTCCCTGCTCAAAGGAAATCAGCGAAAAAGGCGCACATAATCAGCGAGGGGAGGTCAGGCTTAACACAAGATTCAAAAAATTTATCTGGATAGAAGATATGATAGATCTGGTGGAAAAGTCTGCATCATGCGAAGTATATTCTGTATTAAAGCGTGTTGATGAAAAGCATGTAACCGAAAAGGGGTTTGCAAATCCTAAGTTTGTTGAGGATATTGTGCGGGATGTTGCTGAAAAGCTGAAAAAAGACGAAAATGTTACTTGGTTCTCTGTAAGCGCTGAAAATTTTGAGTCGATCCACAACCATAATGCCTATGCCTTCATTGCAAGCGGAAGATGATAAGAGACCTTTGCAAAGGTCCACTTTTGCCCGATTACTGCGTCAGTCTCAAATTTCAATCCTCGAAATATTCAATATATTCCTGTGGTGGAACCTGGTTTAAAATTTGGTCGCCTTCCTTATACTTGAACAAAATTGAACATTTTTTGTAACCATTCAGCCACTAAGTCACAAAGCTTTGTGGCTGAGTAGTTACCATTTTTCAAAGGTTTCATAGAGTCAGGCCTTTTCCACTCTGACTGCACATACCTTGAATGACGGTATTCGAGCGACCGGGTCGAGGTTGTCGCTGGTCAAAATATTGGCCGCAGCTTCTCCGAAATGAAACGGAATAAAGACAATTCCTTCCGGGCTTTTCCTGGTAAGACGGGTACGCGCTGTAATTTCTCCTCGCCGCGATGTTATCTTAACCATACTTCCGTCCGCTATCCCTCTCTTTTCTGCATCCAGAGGGTGAATTTCCATAAACATTTCCGGAGAAATCGAGTTAAGCCCCTTTATCTTGCGGGTCATGGTGCCGCTGTTGTAATGATAAAGGATTCTTCCTGTTGAAAGAAGAAAAGGATATTCTTCATTCGGAAGTTCGTTGGAGAGGGTGGATTCCACTGATTGAAACAATCCTTTTCCACGGGTAAAAGCGCCTTTATGCAGATAGGGCGTGCCGGGATGTTCCCAGTTAGGACACGGCCACTGGAGACTGTTCTTGTTGAGACGTTCGTAGTGAATTCCGCCGTAAATCGGGACAAGAGAGGCGATTTCTTCCATGATATCTTCAGGGTTGCTGTAATTCATAGGCATTCCCATCTTTTCAGACAGCTTGCAGATGATTTCCCAGTCGGGTCTGGAATCCCCCAGGGGGTCTAACCCCTGCCTCACCCTTTGGATCCGTCTTTCAGTATTGGTGAAAGTACCTTCTTTTTCGGCAAAACTGGCAGCAGGGAGGACCACATTGGCCAGCTTTGCTGTTTCTGTCATAAAAATATCCTGAACCACCAGAAAGTCTAACTTTTTCAGGGTTGCTTCTATATGTTTTAAATTGGGATCACTCACAACAGGATTTTCTCCCATGATGTACATCCCTTTTATCTTTCCTTCCAGAATAGCCGGCCACATATCTGTTGTAGCCAGGCCTGGTTTTGACGGAAGTTTCCTGCCCCAGACCTTTTCAAATTTTCTGATGGTTTCCTGGTCAGAAACAGACTGGTAACCAGGGAGTATATTTGGCAAGGCGCCCATATCGCAGGCTCCCTGCACATTGTTTTGACCTCGCAGCGGGTTAACTCCGCCACCTTCGATCCCGACGTTTCCACACAACATAGCAAGATTGGCAATTGATTTAACATTGTCGGTGCCGAATGCATGTTGGGTGATACCCATGCAATATGCAATAGAACCTTTTCCTGCTTTGGCATAAAGGCGCGCAGCGCTGATAAGGTCTTTTGCTGGTATACCGGCAACCCGTTCAACAAATTCCGGGTTGTATTGCATCACTGTTTCTTTAAAGGCCATAAAGTTTTCTGTTCGGTCTGCTACATAAGAGATGTCATACAAACCTTCATCTATAATTACATACATCATACCGTTTAACCAGACCACATCCGTACCAGGCTTTGGGCGCAGCCAGATTTCGGCATACTGCGCCATTTCAATCTCACGTGGATCTACCACAATCAATTTTGTCTTGTTTTCTTGTACGGCCTTTATCATTTGGAGGGCTATAACGGGATGATTTTCAGTGGGATTGCTTCCTGTAAGGAGGATTACATCAGCCTTTTTAAAATCAGCTATCGGGTTGGTCATTGCCCCGCTTCCAAAAGACTGGGCCAAACCAGCTACTGTAGATGCGTGACAGAGCCGCGCGCAGTGGTCAATATTATTTGTACCGATTACTGCGCGCATAAATTTCTGCATGAGGTAGTTTTCCTCATTGGTACACTTTGCCGAACTCAAACCAGCCATTCCGTCAGGGTCATTATTACTTATTCTCAAAAAATTCTGGGCAATTAAAGAAATTGCATCTTCCCAGCTTACCTCCCAAAAATATCCACCTTTGCGGATGAGTGGTTTCTTTAATCGGTCCGGATGACGAACAAAACCGCTTCCGAACCTCCCTTTGACACAAAGATTTCCAAAGTTGGGAGCATCCTCAGGATCAGCGGTTACTTCGACAATTGAGTTTACTTTCATGTTCAATTCAATGGCGCAACCGCAGCCGCAAAACGGACAGATTGTTTTGACTTTTTTTATTTCATTGACGTCAACCGGAAGGGTGATCTGTTTTTTTGATAGACCGCCTGCCGGGCAGTTATCTACGCAAGCGCCGCAAGAAACGCATTTTTCATTAATAATGATGGAGATTTGTTCAGGAATTCCGTCTTTGTCAAAATTTGTTCCGGTCAGTTCTAATGCATCATATTCACAGCTATTTTCGCAACGCTGACAAAATATACACTTATTGGGATCAATAATAATAAAGGGATGACGGGTGTTGATTTCGTACTTTCTGCGCTTTAGCATACTGGATATACGAAATTTTACTCCGTATTCTGTGGATAATTTACGCAGTTTGCATTTGGGAAGAGCCGCGCATCCACATTCCAGGCATCGTTTGGATTCTCGAAGCGCAGTCTCTTCAGTAAATCCCAGTTCAATTTCATCAAAATCCCTGATGCGTCTTTCCGGCGCACGCACAGGCATTTTTTCTCCCAGGCGCATCGGGACATTTTCGAAGTTATGCAGATCAACATCTTCGAATTTTTTGCCCTTTGTAAAATTGAGCTGCCGTTTGTAACGGCGTAACGGTTTTTTACTAAGATATGTCCGGATTGTTTCAGCCGCCTTTCTCCCACCGTTGATTGCACGAATAACCGTTTTTGAACCGCGTAAAGTGTCTCCTCCAGTAAAAACTCCTTTCTCGGAAGTCTGAAATGTTTGAGCTCCGGCAACAATGGTTCCGTCGGAAAAAATATGTGGTTTTATTGCTTCATCCTGCATTTCCATCCAGGAAAGATCAGGAATTTGTCCGGTCGCTATAATCACAGTATCTGCTTCACGGGTATCTTCGGACCCGGGATCAGGAATCGGCCGGCGTTTTCCTCTCTTGTCCGGCTTGCTTAACTTCATACGGACTGTTTCAAGTTTAAGAGAGTCTTTCTCTTTCTTTATCTTTGTAAGCCCTGTCATAAAGATAAATTTGACACCCTCTTTTTCGGCTTCAATAACTTCTCGATGGCTTGCCGGCATCTCCATCATCGAACGTTGATATATGACAACAACTTCATCTACTCCTATTCTTACGCATGTCCTGGCAGTATCTACGGCAGTATCTACTCCCCCTATGACAGCTACTCTTCGACCAGTGGACGGCATCTGTCCCATGCCCATGTTCTTAAGAAACTCAGGGCCTGAAAGAACTCCGTCCAATTCTTCTCCCTCAATATCCAGCTTTTTATTCCGCCACGCACCAATGCCGAGAAAAACAGCCTCAAAACCGCTCTCCTTAAGGCTCTTAATAGTAAAGTCAACTCCCAGCTTCTTTCCGGTTTCTGGACGGACACCTGCTCTGAGTATATCTTCTATCTCTTTATTAAGGACCTTTTTGGGAAGACGAAATTCCGGAATCCCATAACGAAGCATTCCGCCTAATTGAGGCATTGCTTCGAATATAGTTATCTCATGCCCCATGCGGGCCAGATAATAAGCAGCGGAGAGTCCTGCAGGCCCCCCGCCGATCACGGCAACCTTGTGTCCGGAAGATGGCGGAGGAGGCAAAACATGCGTATTCTTGTGATCCATAGCAAAATCCGCTACAAATCGTTTTAGATGATTAATGGAGAGGCATTCGTCAACCAGGATACGGCGGCATAGAGTTTCACAAAAATGCGGGCAAACTCTTCCAACGGAAAGAGGAAGGGGATTTTTTTCTTTGATAAGTTTCAGGGCCTCTATAAACTCACCTCTTGCAATTCTGCTGAGATAACCCTGAATGTTAATGCCGGCCGGACATGTCAGAGAACAGGGCGCAATACAATCGCCATAATGCCGCGACAACATCTGTTCTAAAACCTGTTGTCTTGCTTTTATAACCCGATCACTTCGAGAAGCCACCACCATGCCGTCATCCACAAGCGTAGAACAGGCCTGAAGCAATTCTTTTCTTCCCTCGACTTCGACCACACATATTCCGCAAGGGTGTTCGATGTCTTTGCCCTGGATATAACACAACGTTGGGATGGAAACTCCTGCTTTGAGCGCTGCATCCAATATCATTGTGCCGGGATCAACCCATAAGGTCTGGCCATCAATCTTTATTTCTAATTTAGACAT
>JAFCZU010000363.1 GCA_019314185.1 Deltaproteobacteria bacterium
AAATTATGTTGATCCGGTTGACTCAAAGAAATTAATAGAAAAGGCTGTTCAGGGAATGGTACACAGTCTTGATCCCCATTCTTCATTGTTGCCTCCTGAAGCATTTGAAGAGCTTCGGATAGATACTCATGGCGAATTCGGCGGTATCGGAATTGTAATAACAATGCAAAAAGGTATAATTACCGTTATCTCTCCGATTGAAGGCACACCTGCCTACAAAGCAGGAATAATAGCAGGTGATAAAATAATCAAGGTTGATGGTGACTTAACCAAAGATATGATGCTATGGGAAGCGGTAAGAAAGATGCGCGGACCAAAAGGAGAGACGGTTGTTATAACTATAATAAGGGAAGGCTCCCCAAAACCGATAGACTTCACACTGATTCGAGACATTATTCCTGTTAAAAGTGTAAGATCTCTTGTATTAAAGCCCGGATATGGATACATCTGGATTACCAACTTTCAGGATAACACAACACATGACCTTAAAATCGCTTTGAAAAAGTTGGAATCTGCCGAGGTTCCGCTATCGCAACAATCCAGGAGGACTTCTTAACCAGTCGATTAAGGTGTCAGATATATTTCTTGAAAAGGGCAAAATTGTTTCCATTAAGGGAAGGCAGAAACAGCATACAAAGATATTCAGGGCTCATCCTAATGAAGAAAAACGTGATTATCCCATTGTTGTGCTGATAAACGGGGGAAGTGCAAGTGCATCGGAAATAGTTGCCGGAGCGCTTCAGGACCATAAAAGGGCTATTATTTTAGGGACGACCTCTTTTGGTAAAGGATCGGTACAGACTGTAGAAACTTTAAGAGGAGGATATGGTCTTAAATATACGATCGCCAGATATTATACGCCAAGCGGACGCTCAATTCAGGCAGAAGGAATTATTCCCGACATAGAGGTTAAACAAAGGTTCTTGGACCAGGAAGATTCTGGTAAGGAGTTGCTGAAGGAAAAAGATTTAAAAAATCATCTTGAGGCAGAGCCGCATAAAAAATCAAAAAGTAAAAAGGAATTTATTGAAAAAAAGGATAAAGAGAAAAAAATCGATCAACATAAAATCAGAACCAGACATACTCCTCTTACGCTTGAAAATATCCATGATGATAACCAGATCAAGCGCGCCCTTGAAATCATGATAGGTTATGATATTTTAAAGGGTGTTCATGGTTAAAAAACCGGCAATGATAAAAACAAAAAAAAGAGGTCTCAGGAAGAAAAGCAGTCAAAAAACAAATTATAAAAAGGCGGTTGCCGGGATATTGCTGCTGGCACTGTTGGTTATCATTGCAGCGCTTTTTGCTCATCACTTGATACCGTGCGGTCAGATTGAGCAGCCTGTTAAAAAAGCTTCGATTCATAAAAAGACAATTTCTAAAATACCTGTTTTCGAAATATATCCCAAAGAGGATAAACCTGTCCGAAAACCTGTACTTAAACCAAAACCTCTGTTGCCGGATCAATTGCCCCGGGTATCGATTATTATCGATGACATAGGTTATGAAAGAGTTATAGCGGATAAATTTTTAAGTCTTGATGCTGTTCTCACGTTTTCTGTATTTCCTCATAGTCCTTTTCAGAAAGCATTTGTCAGAAAAGCCGTTGCAAAAGGGTGTGAAATAATGCTTCATCTGCCGATGGAGCCGAATGGATTTCCTGAAATTAATCCAGGGCCAGGTGCGCTGCTGACTTCGATGTCTCCTGATGAGCTTATCTGCCAGCTCAATGAAAACCTGGATGCCATACCCTTAATCAAAGGGGTCAATAATCACATGGGTTCAAAAATGACCTCTGTATCTACCCAGATGTATCAAATTTTTTCTGTTCTGAAAAAAAGAGGACTTTTTTTTATTGACAGTTACACAACACCCAAAACTCTTTGTAAACCATCGGCTCGTTTGCTGCAAATCCCTTTTGCCCAAAGGGATGTTTTCCTGGATCATATACAGGAACCCGACTTTATCCGAAAACAGATAAAAGAATTAATTCATATTGCCATTTCTCATGGTGAAGCAATAGGCATTGCTCATCCGCATTCAGTGACATATGAGATTCTTCGCGAAGAACTTCCTGAACTTCAAAAAAAGGTTCGTCTTGTTTCCGCCTCAAGTCTTGTGCATATAATCGATTAGCACAGGCCTCGCTGCGAGATCTTTGAAAAATGTTATATTTCGTTTAGGTCGAATTCTTGCATTTATTATGATGGATGAACATTTTAATTGCGCCCCAAAATGCTCATGAAGTGAACAAAATCGACTTTTTACGAATTCATCAAGTTTCGCATCTTTGATTAAAGTTATTACGAAGTCGTCAGAAGTAATATTTTGCAAAGCAGGCGGCTTTGTAATCGTATGGTTTTTCTCCAAATTCGCTGTGAAAATCGCCATGAAACAAGCTGACTTTAAACTTGAGCTCAAGGTTTGATATTGGTTCATATAGCAATTCCGGTGTTAATGAATAACTTTTGTCCTCGGCATTGAAGATAATATTTATGGAAGGAGTGAAGTAAAGTATATTAAAAGGTTCTTTCTGGGTGATTTTGAGATATAAATATTGTTCCATAAAATTTTTATCACTGTAGTAAGCTTTTGTGTATTTGAGACTTTTCTTAAGCTCGTTTTCGGCGCCTGTTGTCTGGTATGTATTATATGCTTTTTGAATATAGTTGTAATACCTGCTTATTTCCTCTTCGCTGAATCCTGTGCCGTTTCTGTAAATCTCCGCAATAAATGTTGTGTCATATCTGTTTAGATAACGAATTCCAAGAAGATAACTTGCAGTGTTAGATTGTCTGATATGCAAGTTGCCATTATTGTCTATATATTTCTTCTCAAAATTATTAATAAATGTTGCTTCGCCGTGCAGTTCGAAGTTAGTCGTAAAATTTCTTGAAAAATCGATTCCAAGCTTGTCCTCAATGCTTTTTCCCGCAAGAAACATAATATCTATGTCAGTATCATATGTCAGGAAGTATAGCTTTCCTGCAAAATTCAGATGGTCTGTTTTTCCAAAACTGCTGTTGAGATTATTATAAACAGGAATAATTACCGGCGTGAAAGCGATGGTTTTGATGCGTCTTGAAAGGCTCTTGATATAATCAATGGATATTATTGAATAACCCTCAAGGGATGCTTCGGGATCATCCGGGTCTTTTGGTCTGCTTGTAAAGGCAGCGGGATTCCACGCATAACCTTTACCCCAATTCATTACCTTTTTACCGGCTTCAATAGTAAAAGAAGGTGTGGCTTCAAATGAGACAATGCCTTCGTATAATTCTGTTTCATCGTCCCACCCAAGATAATCCTGTGTCATGCTGGTGTTTGTTTTTACATAAAGTCTTGCGTAGTCTTTTTTGTAATCTGCTTCCAACTGCAAAGTAATATCGTATTCCTCGACCGAGGAACCTTCATTGCGGTTATAAAACTTTTGGTAATAAAGCGCTGCATTCTTGTTCAGGCTATATATTGTATAATCGGCTTCGATATTTCCACCGATATGATATGGCTTATCTTTGGTGTCGGGTATTTCAAAATCATATTCATTGGCAAGCGCATTGAGGGGAAGGAGATATGTGAGGACATAAAGCAGTATAACCAACATGGTATGCATTCCTACGCTGGAGCATGGGAACGAGAAAAAAAATAATTTGAAGAGTGGAGCGACAACAACATTCAAAATTCGATGTTGGACGTTCGATGTTCGATGTTCATCTTTTAATCTGTTCGAACCCTTGGAACAGAGAACCTCTGAACCTTCCATAACTATCCTTACCGGAGACCGTCAATTCTTGGCATATAGTTTAAGGTGAAAACCTCGTCCGGCAAATCCTTCTTTTTCATCTTTGCAAATATAAAAATTGATTTATATCCTTTATATAGAGGGCTGTCTGTTTCGATTACGGCAGGTCGTACAATACCATCGCCAAACTCCTTGATTTCTTTAAAATAAAGGGTTTTGATCAGCATCCCGGATGCGGCAAAACATTTAATTACAGTTGGAACATGCCTTTTATCATCCACCCACATTTGGAGTCTGTCATAGGCGACAGCCGTTGTTTTTGCTTTTAAGTAAAGGATGTATTTATCATCTATTTTTTCAAACTTCTCGCAGTTGTATTCAGCGCTGTAATCTATTCTAAGTCTGAATTGTTGAAGACTCCGCCTGTTACCGACTGGAGGCTGGTTATACGGATAGGTTTGCCGACGTTTGGAATGTAAAGCCACATATTATCGCCAACCCGCAGAGTAGAACGACCTTTTTCGCTCGCAGGGGATAAGAATATTGACGCAACACTATCCATGCCTTTTTTTACCGAATACATGATGAACTCTTTTTTTGAGCCGTCAGGTTCTATGTTAATAAGCTTCCTGTACATCTCAAAGCTTTCAGGATTGAGGTTACGGTCAACCTGTTTCAGCAGTTCATTGCCGTCTAAGGCAAAGGTTAATGGAACGGCGGTTACAAGACAAAAAATAATTGCAATAAAGATTCTTTTTTTCATGCAGCACCTTACCTTAAAAGTGATTGGTTTCGGGTTCAAGGTTCAAAGGTTATAGGCAACATCTTTTTATTTAAGGCTCTTCAACCGGAAACTGTAAACCGCTTAACCCATGTTTTATACATGTCTTAACGCATCGACAGGTTCCATTTTTGACGCTTTATATGCCGGATGCAAAGTGGCAAAAACAGAAACAAGCAGCACGATTGCTGTTAACCAGAACAATTCATTAATGTTAATTGCAGGTGATAATAACAGGTTGTCCATCCGGCCAAAAGAAAACCTGATCTTAAAGATATTTAACAGGTAAATCCCTGCAATACCGATAATATTTCCGGCAAGACCGCTTATCAGGCCAAGAAAGAATCCTTCGGAAAGAAAAAGCCCCATGATTTTGCCAGGGCTGGTTCCTATGGCAATCATTGTTCCGATTTCTCTGATTCTTTCATAGACTGACATGATCATTACATTTAAAATGCTGATAAGAACGATAGCAATCATAATAAGTTTCATGGAAATGGTCATTAAGTCTATCATGTTTGCTATATTGACAAAGGGGGATAGTTTTTCCCATGTATGAATTTCAAATATTGGCCCGCCCTTTTTGTTTTTGAATTTTAACAGAGAAGATTTCAGATCCGTATATACAGTGCTGAGCTGGTTGAAATTTTTGATACGTATGGCAATCTCTGTTACTTCCGATTTTTCCATGCGCAGCAAGGTTCGAGCATCCTTGATATGGATGTAGCCCTCTTTGCCCTGGGGGCCGAGAACAGACTCAATAATTGCCGCTACTGTAAAATTCAAGCCGTTTATGGAACCATCCTTGTTTTGAGCCACAATTACTACCGGGCTTCCTGCCTTGATTTTCATTCCTGTGGCCAGATTTTTGGGGATAATGATTTCTCCTGGCTTAACAAAGATTTTTTTTCTGACGTTATCCTTAAATAGCATGCGGTTTGTAACATCAGGGCAAACCATTGTCTCTTTTTCAGGGTCAACGGCATTAAGACGGATATTAGTAGTTTCAGTGTAGTTGCTTAGCATGGCGCTGAATTTTATCCTTGGAGCACAGGCTTCTACATCAGGATGGTTCTGCAGGATCTTTTCGATTGTTTTGTATTCTTTCGGGCTTAGATTCAAGTTCAAGGGCATTGAGTCGATGGAGGAGACATAGCCTTTTTTGTGAATCTGCATTTGCGCCAGGTTGGAGTCGGTAATCTGGCCGATCATCATTTCCTTGAACGAACCGGCAAGACCGGAGAAAAGAATAACAGTTAATATACCCACGGTGATCAAGAGGGATGTGAGAAGCGTTCTTCTTTTGTATCGCATCAGGTTGCGAATTGCCATTTTAAATATTTTGTTCATTTTTTTCCTCCCCAGGCAGAAGCATACCGTCTTCAAGGGTAAAAATAACCTCTGCTTCCTTCATGATTTTTGGATCATGTGTTGAGAAGATGAAAGTAGTTCCGAACTCATCCCGCATGGAACGCATAAGTTGAATGACATTTAGTGCAGATTTTTTGTCAAGGTTTGCCGTGGGTTCATCTGCCAGCACGAGTTTTGGCTGAGTCACAAGAGCGCGGGCTACTGCTACGCGCTGCTTTTGTCCGCCTGAAAGCTGGTCCGGAAATTTGTCTTTTTGCTCAAGCATACCTACAGATTTTAGAACTTTGTGGACAGCTTCGCTTCTCATTGATTGAGATATGTTTTTTATCATCACAAGGGGGTATTCGATATTCTCATAGGTGGTCAGGACAGGAAGAAGATTAAAGGACTGAAAGATAAAACCGAGCGCAGAACCGCGGAAAGCAGCGCTTTGCTTACGATTTAAAAGATTTATATGCT
>JAFCZU010000364.1 GCA_019314185.1 Deltaproteobacteria bacterium
ACACCCCGCTAAAATGCAAAACAGAATGGCATTAAGAATATTGTAAATAGTGGTCGTAACCGGACCGGCGATCCTCCGCAAATACCAGTAAAGCGTCAGCCGTGTTTGTATGGCAATCGGCGCACAAATCAGCGTCCAGGTCAGCACAGCCATCATATTACCCAGCAGCAGACCAACGATAATATCATAAGTCCGTACACCCCACGCTACGAAAAGCGCCCCGATGACAAACTCAGTCCCAGCCACATGCTCACCGGCAAGCAGACCGGCGAAATGCTTACCCGGCTGTAGCTTGTCCGTCGTAACCGGCTCACGCTCGAATTCATACAGTTTGTCCAGACTTTCTATAACACCGCTGTGAGAATCGCCGTGAGAATCTTGAGCCATAATAGCTACCTCCGGTTTTTTTAGTCGTTTTAGAAGACAATGATAGTCATTTCCGAATGATAATGGCGGTCATTCTATGAGATAATGTTCGGAAAGTCAATGGGTTATGTTAGTTAAATGATTCAAGGTTTATCACAATGTTGGGTGCCACCTTTTTGTATTTCAGCCAGGGTTTATCAAATGTTGGGTGGCAGCCACCGAGTCTTCGAGGTGGATGGGTCACCGGGTCTTTTCTTCTGTCTTTCTCACAACTCACAACTCACAACTGATTTATCTTATTCCTGCCCGTAATAAGCATTTTTGCCGTGCTTGCGCAGATAATGTTTGTTCAGAAGCGTCTTCGAGATTTGCTTTTGCTTCGGATTTATAGTTATTGTGCCAAGCGCGATTTTTGCGATTTCTTCGAGAACCACCGCACTTTCAACTGCGGCGGCAGCATCTTTGCCCCATGTGAACGGCCCATGACCGGCAACCAGTACAGCCGGTACCTGCATAGGCTCCAGGCCCTCGAATCTTCTTGCAATTACCCTGCCTGTATTGAGTTCATAATCTGTTTTGATTTCCGCTTTGATCATTTTATCTGTAACGGGAACCGGGCCGTAGAAATAATCCGCATGAGTTGTGCCGAAACAGGGAATCTCACGGCAGGCCTGGGCTCACATGGTAGCATTATTCGAATGCGTGTGGCATATACCTCCTATAGAATCAAAACTCCTGTAAAGTTCTAAATGAGTCGGCGTATCGGAGGAAGGGTTGAAATCCCCCTCAATTATATTGCCCTCGATATCGAGCAGAACAATTTTGTCAGGCGTCAATTTCTCATAAGCCACACCGCTTGGTTTTATAGCTATAACATTATTATTCCTGTCTATTTCACTGACGTTGCCCCAGCTATAGACAACCAGATTATGTTTCTGCAACTCGATATTAGCCTGACAGACTTTATTTTTCAATTCTTCATACATCAGTATTCCCTATTTACGGCTTTTGATGTCTCGCCTTTCTTCCAATTCATCCTCTTGTACAAACCTCGACTGCCTGAGTCACCCCGGGAAACAACAGTTAAAAACAGTAGAGCAAAAACCGATAAACGGATATATCTGTTTAGAGAGTGTAATAAAATGACAGAACTCCTAATTGGTAATCAGAATAACCGGGCAGACTCGGTCTTTGTCAACAAATAACCGCGGTATTCATATTGTTCAAACGGCCCAATTTGCAGCTTTCCATTTTCGCATTTTCCTATCTTTGTTTTGGAATAGCTATCATAGTTCTGGCCTTTTAATTCGTAAACAGTATATTGCCCGCGGGCTTTAATTGTCTTGAAATTGATTTTAGTCTGACAGGATTGCTTCTCGCCAAAATTGGAAACGATCAGGAGAATTCGGCCTGAATTATCAGTGTAAATCACACCATGGAAATCAGGGTTTGAAAATTTAACAATATCTTTGTTTTCAACCGAAGGATTAAAAACTGTTAAATTTCTCTCGTCGAGTTCATTATACATTTTCCATAGTACAAGTTGATATTGATATTCCCGTGATGTTGAAAGGTCGGTAGGCCCAGGGTAGCCAAGCACCATTTCAGGATTGTTATCGAAAGCCGCATAATATGCTACCGCCCTTTTCGACTTTAATGTTTTCCCCGGTTCCTCGTGGTAACTACCACCCCAGATAGCGGTTCCATTGCCGACCAGCCCACTGTAGCAAATGTTTTTATCCGTAGATTCGATAAACATCATGTGGCCCTCACCAATCAGGACAGTATCGTAGTATGCCATAGCAATCGTTGTCGGCTCAGCGGAATAATTGCCGGGATGCCCGATTAGAAAACCATTCTCGCCTACGAGTTCTCGCAGTTTTTTTGTGTAGAGAAAATTGGCAAATGCTGAAACAGAAGTCTCTGTCGGCTGATGAAATTCAACATCCTCTTCGCATATTGGAAACCAGGTTGAATATGCGTTCATCGGAGGGTATAGAAAAGACGTCCAGTCCACATATATTCCGTCATAATCCTTTTGCAAATAATCGGTAAACCATGAAACATCTCTGTCAAGCTGGTCATACTCCAAACCGCGAATATAAACGCCGACCCTGATATCCTTGCTATGGCAGTAATCAATCACTCTTTCATATTCATTCGAATCGGCCGGTACGTAATCTGCCATATATGTACTGCCTTGTCCTCCGTTTCTCATCCACCCATGGTGCAATATTAAAATGTCACAGCCGAGTTTTGCCATCTCATCGACCTGGGCATTGGTCGGATACCAGTCTTTAGTTCCGAATCGTCCACCGCCAATCTTCCATTTGCACCAGTGATAAATGCAACTGCCAAGCGTATTATTTTTGAGGATAAACGGAGTCTCTTTACGTGAACTTTTTCTTATCCCGCTTATGCCAAGTCCCCAGCGATTTTTATGTCTGTATGGTGATAACAGCTTAAACGGTTTTTTACTTTCAAAAAAACTCCAGCTAAACAGCATTCCCTTGCTTTTTTCGTGGCGAAACCAATAGTTCGATTTCGCGGCAATAACAGAGTAAACGGATTCTTTTGGCTGGCTGCCGATATGCTTTGAGGCTTTCGGCTTGCTCATATCTGATAATTTCCAGTTGTCAAAATTTTCGATTACAAATTCAGCATGATTTGAATAAAAAACATTTTCACCAACGCCAAAATTAGCACCTATATAAGGATAAATTACATCCTTATACCTTGCAGAATCTTCTATGCCCAGATAAGTAAAAGGCTTTGAATATATCTTGTTAGGGTCCGGCAGAGCCTTGTCGTATGTCCATCGAAATTTCTTTGTCGCCAAATCTTCGTTTATCGGAAAAGTAATTGATGCTTTGCAGAGATTAAATTCACTACAAGGTGCCATAGTAATATCAATATCACAAAAAACAACGCCGACCTTAAACACTCTAAACGTCTGCTCAATAATCCAGGGTGATACCTTTCCCGTTCTTGTGGAAGCTTTGCCTTTTGTAACAAATTTAACTTCATCGTCTTTTTCGTATATCAATTCAAACTCAGTGTTTTTACAATTCGACAAAGAGTATTCATTTCTGTCGGCATCGACAAAAGAATAATTGGGAACAGTGCTATAAGAGGGAGCGGTTGAATTTACTCTGAGTATATCCTTGCCGTCATGCACAAGAATTTCAGAAATCTCTCCGCCTTTTTCCAGGTCCCATACAAATTGAAAATTAACTCCCGACACTTTGACCAGACTGCTACTTCTTTCAAAAGTTAATTCCTTTCCAAACGCAGTATTGACCAGAGGAGACAAAATCACAATTGCAAACAATAAGACTTTAACCGGGAAAATCAATTTGTTAAACATAAGCTTTCCTTTCATCTGTCCTTTCATCTGGGCAAACTAAAAGGCAAACTAAAAGGTGTCAGGAACCTTTTTTGGTCTTCCTCTTGGTCTTAACGTAATTTGCAATCCTAATTTTTTCGTAGCTTCATTAATCCACTCAATATCTCCATAAGGAGCGCCGCGATTAATGCAGTTTTTTATATTTGCATCAATCGTCTCATTCGGCAAAATATTTACCAGCCTGTTCCAATTGACGGGCAGTTTGGCAGGGCCCTTGTCGATTACAAGCCCTTCCTTTTCCAGACCGTTACGGATCGCCAGGCTCGAGTACAGCCAATCACGGCTGTCTTTGACAATTTTTGCTCGAAATGGATTGGCTTCGATGTATCTTAGAACGGTTAAATAATGCTGGTTGGACTGGACAGGGAAGCTTTTAAACCTGCCTTGATATACATGACCAATACCTGCGGTTCCATGTGCCCCATGCCATCGCTGTGTATGGGTCAGCGTAACCCACCGCATAAACTCAGAGACATCCCCATCGTTGATCGGCCAAAGCAGCATGTGCCAGTGATTACCCATTATGCAATAACCGCAAAGACGCATCGGGGTACGCTTGAGACCTTCGGCAAGGATACGCTCAAACGCCTCAAAGTCCGAACGCTTTTTGAATATCCTCAACCGTCCGTTAGCACGGTTGAAAACGTGATAAGCGATACCGCCGACACATTTTCGTTTAGGACGAGGCATAATTAACTCTATTAATCTAAAAATGACGGATTGTCAAGAAAAAAGGTTCCTGATACCTTGAATTTTCCCCTTGACTAAATAGGGTGCCGAGGAAATCGCACCATTTCTTTATTGGCCCTGAAAGGACGAAAGAAAGCAACCTGTAAAAAGCGTGAACGGTTACAAAAATTGAGGTTTTGGGATAGATTTCAAAAATCGCTTGGCAATCTTCTGTAGTCTGGTATAATGCGCAGCATGGTGTTTTTCTCAAGCCCTGAAAGGGCGAAAGAAAGTCCGCCACAGGCGGATAAAAAGTGTGAACGGTTACAAATACGAAAAAAGGTAACATTTTAGCCAAATGTAGCACAAG
>JAFCZU010000365.1 GCA_019314185.1 Deltaproteobacteria bacterium
TATATCACTACACTAAATATTTAAAAAAAATCCATAAAATCAAAGGGTTAGGATAGGGTTTTGAGCTGCAAAGAAGATTCGGGAATAAAGCAAGGCTGTGCTGGTGCGAAAGTGAAAGGACAAGCGAAAAAAAGATGTATTTTTTTGTAGGGAGAGGTGTTTTTTCTCTTGACCGGCCATTTAATGGGTGACACCGATCCCCACTAATAATTAAGATCTGATGTCCCCTGATGTCCCTTTCACAGACGGTTTTCTAAAATCTGGCCAGCGCTTGGAAGCCAGCCCACCATGCGGGGTGCCTGGGCTTATCAACCTCAACTTGAAACAAGGTTGTAAAATCAGGGTTGCGCGCTAAAAAATCCGAAGACGTCTGTAAGACAAAGTCATATCTCAAGTCGTCAACAAATATTACACATTGATCGCTCAGGTGCGGTAAAACAAGATCAAAAAATTTCCTGTGTGCTTCCCTTGTGTGATTCGCGTCGTAAAAAACGGCTCCAATTTTTTTCCCTTCTAGAAAATGATCAAAATTTTGTAGGAACTCCACCCAATCCTTTTCAAAGAATTGCATGCCATGGCTTTTAAAAGCATCATAAGCAAGATAGAAATTTGCTCGTGTCGGGCCGTATTTTCTTGTATAATTATTCACCTCTGCGCCCTTGCCATTATTCATCTCGGAAAAATTATCAACGCCAACTACATTTTTGGGTTGATTGTCTATCGATGCTGCAAGAAATGAATATCCCTCCCAAACACCTATATTCAGGTAGCACTCATCCTCTTCCAATATTGAGGTTGCTGTATTTAAGACAAAGCCAATTTGCGGTGTACTAAGTCTTTTGCAATAGAATGACAGTTCTTGGATGCGGGCATTTTTCTGGAATGCTCTTTTTGTTCTGTAAACTCCCGATTCAAGGCAATCAAATGATTGCAGAATTTCAGACATAAAGCGTTTTACCATCATTGTATTGTCCATTCAGAGTCCAATGTGTTACTCACCCTTTTTGCGCGTTCGCCAATCTGCAAGCACCCGAGCAAAGTCGCATCCCTTTTGATGGTCTGCCAGGAATAGCCCACCTGTTCCATAATTTTTGAGACGAGGGGATGGATATGGGCAACTCCTCCGCCATAGATGCTGATCACTGCACGCTTCTTCAGTTGGGTGACAGAAGAGAGTAGGTGGATTCCTGAAACAATATCTTTCGAAATGATTTTTGCTACGTTATCAGGATTGGAACCGCCCTTCTCGATTTCCTTAAGAAGCCTTCCCTTGGCCCAATTTGGACGATTAGGCGAAAGAATGGGCTTTTTTCCTTCCAATATCTGCTGCAGGTAAATCCCCCAACGATACCCGATCAGGGACACACTTCCGCAAAATGGTGGTATCGGTGGTATGACGCGGAGGCAGCCTGGATACGGCACAAAATCCTTAATGCTGGCCGACAAGGACCAAAAAGATCCGGTGGACATTACTATTTGCGCTGTTCTGCCAAGACCCGCCCCAAAATGGGCTGTTTGTTCGTCCGTTCCTGCGAGATACACCGCCACATCTTGAAAGTGTTTGCACATACCGATTGGATGTCCAACTGGTACGATTAGGCTTTCGGTGCCGGCGGGCGTTTCATCTGTCGTTCCGGACACTCCTAACCCCTCAAGTTCCGATAGGGTGATGGCCAGCTTTCCGGTCAATATGTAAGCCAGGTATCCCTGCAATGAAAGCAAGTAATACCCTGATCCAGTGACGGCATTTGCGCCAGTATGCACTGTCTTTGAAATTGTATGGCTGTTGTCAATGGCGTTTTCAAGAATGCAGTTGCCGGAAACAAAATGCACTTTTCCTAATATATCAACAGCGGCAAGCCCTTCCCTGATTCCGGTGAGGCCGATTGACTCAATTGGATATTCGCTAAGTAGAGAATATATTTTCTGACAAAGGCGTTCTACGAAATCCGTGAACACTTTTACGGACTCAATACCTTCTAGCGCATCAACAACCGAGGGAAGCCTCGTTTCAGAAACCATGGGAAAACCGCCATTTCTCAACAAAAAATGACCAAGCTTCGCCCATGTCGTTCCGATATCGATACAAAGATAATGTGTATCAGCCATATGCTTTCCCCCTATATCTTCAGACAGTGATCTGAAATCCAAATGAGGGGAGTTTTTCAATTCTCACCTTCCGTCCTGAGATTGTGGCAACAACATCAATAATGCTTTGTGCATGATCTGTAATGCCATCGGTAAGAAAGGTTGAAGTCTCCGGGATCGTCGCGGCAACCGGAAGAAACTGTTCTACAGCAAATCGGCTCATCAGATGAGAATATTGCAGCTCCTTTTCAAGGCGCCGTGATACCAGCGACATGCCAAAATTGGCACGTTCCGTTTCCTCGATCTCCTCAAAACATATGCTTATGTCCCGAGCACTGGCGCCATTTCGGAGTATGAAAAGCTGTTGATATTTGTTCACTACATAGGGTATAAATGTGTAACTAATATTTATGTTTATTCCAAGAAAACAAGATAGCTTTTCAATGAAAAGGCTATATTTATCAAGTGCCTCTTCGTGATATTTTGGCGACCCGTATATGTACATGAAGACAGATAGCGAAGGTTTATTTGTTCCATCCGTGTTTGGTATTTGTTGAAAAGGCAAAAGCTTGGTGGCTGGGGCGGCGTCCACTTGAACTCTGCCCCCTCCAATGCCGATGCAACCCCTTTTGTGCACTTTTAATGACACAGATGCGCCAATTTCTTTTAAAGGGACCATGAAATAAAACTGTAGAGCATCAATAAAAGGGGCTCCAGGTGTTTCTGTACCACCTATCATATTCGCCGTAATGCAATGTTGTTTTGAATGGAGCATTATGGGGATGATCGCGAGAAGTGGTGTAACTATAGAGTGCCCCCTAACCGCCTTGCCACCTATGTTGTTCATCGGTTGTAGGAAATTGTCGGATGCTTCGTCGTATTTTCTGACAACGGAAACATTCAGGGATTCACTGGTTACGCCGGGGTCGTCAAAGTTCCATGTTTGGGAACCGGAAAAATTCAGACTCCCGGGTTCGAAAACAAAGTCGCTTTCTCCAAGTTCAATGTTTTTTGCGCGGGACTTGGTCCAACGGCATATTCCATCAACAAGCCATTTGTGCGGCCATCCGATGCCTTTCTCAGGCCGCCCAATTCTGAATCGAGTGAAATGGATGGGGAATTGAAGCACCATGGAAAGTGGCAAGGCGGCCCTGAGTATTCCTCCGCCCCCCTCTCCAACCGAACAGTCGAGTTCTATCATTGTGCATCCCCCTCTAAGATCCGCAATATCTCGATCACTCCTGTGATGTAGGGGCTGTTTGCGATGATGTTAGACGATTTTTTTGCGTGTCGGTCGGCATTGGCCGGGCATGCGCTCCAACCGCAATATTCAAGCAAAGAACAGTCATCTATTGAATCACCAATGGCCAGCCACTCGCTTTCTCCAGAAAGAGAATGCTCTCGGCGTGACAGAAACCACTTAAACCCCACTGCTTTATCGACGTGTTTTGGTCTTATGTCGATATAACCACTTTTTTTGTGAGCGACAAATATTTTGTCGATAGAGGAAATTTCAAGGAAATTGCTTAGCATATCTTGTATATAGGGTTCGGAAAAAAATAAAATGTACTTCTTCTGGTCAATTTGGGTAAAGGGTATAATTCCATGAAGGATTAACTTCGTGTCGCTCAATATTCAATTTTTCTAAATCATCTTTT
>JAFCZU010000366.1 GCA_019314185.1 Deltaproteobacteria bacterium
GTTGTATAATATATTTTGTTTTTGGTTTCAGAAAGGGTAAAAGGATTGAGAAGTATTCAAATCTATAGAAAATAATATTTGACAAAGTATCCCCTTTTCTATAATCATGCTCAATTCAGGTTTTAAGAATTAAAGGGTCCCATCGTCTAGCGGTTAGGACGCCGGCCTCTCACGCCGGAAACCGGGGTTCAATTCCCCGTGGGATCACCAATAAAAACAGTAAATTGTGCTTCACAATATTAGTCGCTTGTGGAGATGACGGCTTCACAGACGGCTTTTTGCTTTTCTGGCCTCTTATTTCATTCTCCCATCATTTTTTTGTAGACTCGGTCAATTGATACAACCTCCGCTGGTTTGGAGGGCAAGCTTTCCAAGGCGTCTCGCACTCTTTCCATGCCGATGCTCTTCAAATACCGCTCCGTTGTACTGGGGCTCTTGTGCCGAAGGATGGATTGAATCACCCCCACGTCGTACCCCTGATTGAAGAGTGTGGAAGCTGTTAAGTGCCGGATAGTGTGGAAGCCAAAAGGTTTTACTTTGGCTTTGTCGCAGAGACGTCGCATGAAATGAATCCTGCATCTGAGTGGAAGATAAGTGAGTAGTAAAGTATATCGTCTAAATTTAATAATTGACATTTTCTAATGTCTGATTGAAAGTATTTTCTATTATTAAATTCATAAGGATAGGTCTGTTGAGAGCACCCAAAATGTTAAAAGCTATCCTATCAGTAAAATGCAAAAATAAAAACTGAAAGGGGGCTATCCACTTTATTGCCCCCAGAAACGTCTATCTTGTTGACTTTATGTCATTTCTATCCAAAATGATTGGCCTGGTGTATATGTGACGAAAATACTCATCAAATCAGCCTGTTACAACCAATCAAGGCCAGCGAAATGGATACCCCCTAACTGAAATTCTATAGTAATTTCCCAAAATATTTTATCAGTTATCTCTACTTCTATTATTTTTTCTTTAGCGGCATCACGAAAAAACTTGGCTCCATTTAATGAGGTTTCAAAAATTAAAGGTGAAACCCATGCCGCTGCTTCTTCAATAGATAAACCAGACTTCTTTTTGAATTTATCAAAAATTCCCATCGGATTTTCTCCCTTTGCTATTCCTAACAAATGTGATTTGCTTGCCAGCAGAGCAACTCAAGAATCAGACGATTTCTATGATATAGATAGGAGTTTTCATATCATAAATTTTAAAGGGTTTCAATTTTTTGCGTGATGTCTTTAACGGTGCGGATATGCCACTGAAAAAGCCAACGAGGCATTGCTTAAAGGTACGTCTATCAAGGCATAGGTAAAAGGATAAAACGAACCGGCTTTTTCAGTTGGATATAATCCGCTTGTTATGCATATACTTACATGGTTTTATTAGCAGATAACAACAACCTTTCTACTGTTAATGAGAGCTTAGACGAATTGTCTGCGTTACAATTTTTTACAAAGAAGGTTCCATAGTCGATGAATCCTCCTTTGCATATGACATCATGCATTAATACTCCACTAAGTGAATTGAAAGATTTCATAGCAGCTTGAACTTTAGGCCCAACTATTTTTTTTGACAATTCTGTTGGGCTTACAAAAAGATTAGATGTGGAAACTACTAATAAATTAGGTTTTCCCTCTGCGAACTTTCTCTGCGTTACTGCTTTTTCAATGGCCTTTGTTACTTTGCCGATGGTATCAAGAGACCTTACTTCTCCGTTTTTATATTTCCCTTCCTGTTTTCGATGATTGCGCTCGTTTTGATTAAGCTCTCCCTCCCAACGCGGGCCTTTTACTTCTACAAATATTGGAGTAGTTGATTCCCACTGAATTTCAAATTCACCCAGCGAATTTGAATCACCAGCTGGTTCCCATGAAATAATTTTAAAACCCTTATTTGAGAAAAAATATGAAGTTCGTGCCTCAGCAAGAGCACTATCCCTTTGTGTCAATTTTCCCCGTAACATGGGCAAGAAACGCTCAAGCTGATTATGTGATTTAAGATGTGACAAAACACATTCAACATTATCAGCCCACATTTGATTAGAGGGAAAGTTGTCAATGTCTTTCCATGATGCACCATTAAAAATGTACTGTGTTAATGGCCCTATTATAACGTCTTTCGGTTTAGTCAATTTATTCCTTCAGCTTCGATGTGCATCGTTACGGTTAAGGGGTTGGCAAAGGAGCGCAGCGGATTTGCCAATCCTTCTTCAACCGATGGTTGTGTGCCTATCTGTAGCTGCCGATCAGGTCTACCAGGAGTTTCATGACTTCATTTGGCTGATAAGAAGTCTCAAAGGCTGAACCTGAAGTCACTAAGCCAGAAGTGTATAACGATTGACATGTGTCGGCATTCAGCGCATTTGCAAATGAGCCTCTGGATGTTCCGTCATAGGAGTCCATACGGTCTTTGTATGAACTGAGTTGGTTGAGGTCCGTGATCGGCACCCTGTCAATTGAACTTGCGATTCTCAAAAAGTGCTCATAATTGATTCTGTTGTTGAGATATTCTGAAAAAACTCTTCCAAGAAGTAATGATTTGTCGAAATGATCGTGGCGTTCGAGTAGAAGGATTAAGTTCTCTCCTACTTTTCTACAAAAGCCTGGGTCAGCATCCAACGTCTCTCGAAATTTATCCTTCACACCCTGAGGAGCCAGGCTGGTGCCAAATAGGAAAGAGGCAACTTTTTTGAGAAAGATATGGTCTCTCACTGTACCTGCAACAGCATAAAACTTCGCAAGCAATCCAAACACTGGAACATCTTTCAAAAGCCCCTCATCAAGTATTGAGTCCAGCGCCATTTCGCTGACATCGCGAGCGATTTCCCCCGCTCCCGACTGCGTTACTGATTTGATTAGTGAAACCCCGAGATTGTTGTTATCGCTTCCTTTTTTCATCACTCCTTTTTGCCACACACAAACTAACAGGCAAGCGGTGCCTGCCAATAAAAGGTTTTTAAAGTACAGATTATCGCGAACCTTAAAAGATTGATTCGGCGAGATAGTAGCTTGTCCTTGTTAAGTGCCAGGTTGGGCTATTGTTTTGACTCGCTATCATTCACGCATCGGAATTGGAGTGATGCGCTTGCAGGCCGACCAAACCCGGAGTCGGTTGTCTCAAGCTTAACGGTCTCAACCTTCTTATTCTGTTTTGCACAAAAATCGTTTGCCTCTTGGTATACATCGGCCTTCGCGCCAATAGCTGGACCGAAACCGACCTGTGCGCTTCTCTTAGAAACCATGTATGTATCCTTGTCCATGGGAACGATTCCAGTGCTTGAGCAACCAGCCAAGACAAGCACAACAATTACCAGCCACGTTTTCATAAGGTCTCCTTTAGCAGCCCAACATTTGAGTTAACTGGCTGCGGAGCAGGCCGAAGCTTGTGTAATATTACTGAATTGATGCGGACCAATACCGTTGAAACCCGCACGGAATTAGCCGTCCACGTTCAACGATTAGTTGTGTGCCGGGCACGGCACATGTTCTTAAAAGTGAGTCAAGCGTATCATGTAGTAAATCGTTTGACAAGTCTTAAACCCAGCCGGATGGAGGCGAAGGGTGTAGCGGTATTACAACGGGGTATCGGTGACGATGCTTCGGAAGGCAGTAGCTCTGCTGAGGCAGGGTGCCGCGAAAGTACGGGGTGACGAACAGAAATCGAGTCAGGCGTGCATGAGTGGGACGAGCCTGCAACACAAGGCAAAGTCCTCTATCCATTATAAGCTCTGTCCGTATACTCGGC
>JAFCZU010000367.1 GCA_019314185.1 Deltaproteobacteria bacterium
GGTTCGTGAGTCGTTCTCACGATAGCGGCCGAGTATGTTATGAACCTGATCTACCAGCAGTAACGCGAGATTCTTGTATTTGTCATCACTCGTTTGAAGATAGAGATCCAAGAAATTGCACACAGCAAAAGCGTCGGTCCACAAGTAGCGCCGTGAAGCCTTTCTGGCCGGTGAAAGCCCGGTCAGATTGGCAAATTCAGTCATGATTTCATGGACCATAGAAAGCGACGTGTTTTGTTTCATCTTTTCTCCAAACGTGGTTAACGTAATACCAGAAACTTGATACCCGGGGCTATCTTTTGCAACGATTATGCTAGTGCATCACATAAGTCTCCGCTTTTTGTCTTATATTTGCATGAATTTCTGAAATCCTCGTTTCCTCAGAACATCATCTACAGTAATACTAAAACCTTAAAATTCTGAATGTTAATGAACTCATATAAGAAATCAGATTGCAATTTTATAATAAATTCAGGCATACCTCCTAAGAAAATAAACAAATTAACCAATAAAACAAAGGAGGTATGCTCATGCAACTAAAAAAATTATGGCAGAAATCAGAAGAAACGTAAAGAATATTCAGCAAAGCGGACTTTTATCCGGAAATGGTAAATTTTGTCCCGAAACAAGGCAAAAACAAAGCTTTCTACTAAGATAAAAACTACTTGAGGTACAGACATATATTCGGCAACTATTCGTATAATATTCGTATAAAATTAATAAAATTTTTTATAAAATAACACTTCCCATTATAAGGGCTTTCGAATATTGTCATGTTGTGGTAAATATAAAGTATCCACGCCCAGAAGACGTGGCTTTGATTTCCCCCTAGGGGGTGCATCAGTTCTGCCTGATTCAAGAATTTTTTCCAAAACTATTCAAGGCAGAGCCAATGAACTCTGACCCCGCCCAGAGGACGGGGTTTTCCAGGATACAATAAATGGTGTCCTCTATGACAAAAACCAAATACCCCATTATCTTAGCCCATGGGATCTGTCGTTTCGATCATGTCTTGAATATATTGATGCATACGGATAATTCCAAGGGTGATCGATTTCACTATTTTCGCAAGATTCGAAGTACCCTACTTGATCACGGATTTGAGACGTTCCACTCCAGTGTATGCTGGGGTGGAAGCGTAGATAAGCGTGCAGAGGACCTAAAAAGAAGCATTGAAGCAATTACCGATAATTTCACAAAATGGGAAAAGGTGCATATTATCGGCCACAGCATGGGGGGACTCGATGCCCGTCACATGGTCTATAACTATAAGATGCAAGACAGAGTGGCATCTATCAGCACTATCGGGACCCCGCATTGGGGGAGTTCCTTTGCTGATTGGGCTATCAAACATATCTCATTCCTGATATCGTTGGCTAAAATGATAGGAATAAATATTGAGGGTTTCGAAGATCTTACTCGCGAAAACTGTCGCAAATTCAACGAAAAAACATGGGGTTTTGAACGTGAAAATAGAATACTTTATCAAACAGTTGCTGGTACGGTCCCGTACGGCCGGGTATTCCCTGTATTCAGGTTTTCTCATTCTATTATCTACCGAGAAGAAGGAGAAAATGGTGGGCTTGTGTCATTAAAATCTGCTAAATGGAGGGATGAGTTCTTTATAAAAAAATTTGACGCCGACCACCTTAACGAGATTGGTTGGTGGCATCCTTGGAGATCTTCTAAAGATTTTACAAGGAAAAAGTTTGAAGAACGGATACAAGATTTGTACCTCGAACTCGCTGAAAGACTTGCAGATAAAGGAATGTAATGGTGCCTCTTAAATTCGTAATACAAAAACACGACGCATCTCACCTTCACTATGATTTCCGCCTTGAGATGAACGGTGTGGCAAAATCGTGGGCAGTGCCGAAAATCCCACCAGAAAAAGTAGGCGAAAAGCGGTTGGCCGTTCAGGTAGAAGATCATGCTGTTGAATATATGGGTTTCGAAGGTGTTATAGAAGAGGGATACGGGAAGGGTACCGTTGAAATCTGGGACAGCGGGACATATGAACTGGAAAGCAAAAAGAAAGACAAGATTGTATTTCACCTCAAGGGTAAGAGGCTCAAAGGAAAATATGTACTTTTGATTCCTAAGTGGGGAACAAAAGCAGGAAAAAAACAGTGGCTTTTGATGAAAGCTAAGGATTGAGGGTTAAACAGATGAACGAAGGAGAACGGTTAGAGCAAAGGATGTTGGAATTGGCCCGTAATCTCTGGTGGACCTGGCACCCGGAGGCCGTTGATGTGTGGCGCAGCATCGATCCCAAGCTTTGGCGCGAAAGCAGGCACTCACCCATTGCCTTTATCAAACAACTTGGCAAAGAGCGTCTGAAAGAATTGTGCAACGACCCATCACTATGTATCAAATTCCACAGGGTCTTTTCTGACCTTAATCGCTATATGGAGGCCCCATCCACCTGGGGGTGCTTGAATGCGGGACCGTTACGCGCACGGCCTGTTGCCTATTTTTGTGCTGAATTCGGCATCCATGAATCCCTACCTCTTTATTCCGGAGGACTTGGGGTATTAGCCGGAGATCACTTGAAAAGCGCTTCTGATTTAGGAATCCCCATGGTCGGTGTAAGCCTCTTCTATCGTGAGGGATATTTTCGTCAAAGGATTGCTGAAACAGGAGACCAGATTGCAGACCATGAACTATTCGATCCCGAAGATCTCCCCCTTGTCCGTGTTAAAGACAAAGATGGTCAACCCCTGACCATTGATCTCCCCATTCAGGGCGACACAGCGCAGATAGGGGCATGGACTGCTCATCTCGGGAGGGTGCCGCTCTATTTTCTCGACATGGAAAAAGCGTTTCGGAAAATAGGGATACAAGAATTGGGCCGGCGTCTTTACGGCGGCGACGAAGCAGTACGGCTATCACAGGAGATGATCTTGGGAATCGGTGGAATGAAGTTGCTGCTGCGTCTTGGAATCAAGCCTGGGGTTATCCACCTAAATGAGGGACACTGCGCGTTTGCTCCACTCGAATATGCACGCTATCTGATGGAAGAACACGGTATCCCCTTTGAAGATGCTAAAAAACAGGCGGGATCCCGCACGGTATTTACTACGCATACGCCGGTCCCTGCAAGCCACGACCGCTTTTCATCAGACCTGATCGGAAGAATAGCCCGGCAATACAGTGAATCCCTCGGTCTCACGCACGAACAATTTATGGATCTCGGAAGGGTTCATCCGGGAAATAGAAATGAGCCGTTTTGTATGACAGCCCTTGCTCTCAAAACAGCCAGCAAATCGAATGCTGTTTCTTCCATTCATGGTAAGGTCAGCCGCCAGATGTGGTGTAAGTTGTGGCCCGACCGTTCTCCCCAGCAGGTACTTATCGGACATATTACAAATGGAATCAACGTATTAGGCTGGCTGGCACCATCCATGAAACAGCTTTTTCACCAGTATTTTCCTCCGGATTGGGAACAACGTATCGGCGAGGAAGAGATCTGGCTCCATATCCACTCCATACCGGATGAAGAGCTCTGGAATACGGTCCTTCTTCTCAAGACCCGGCAACTCGAATTCTTACCAAGACTCCCGCACCGTGCCCACCCAAAAGATTCGCTTTTGGATCCACGTGCGTTGACCATTGGTTTTGCACGACGGTTCGCAGGATATAAAAGGGCTAACCTCTTGTTGGACGATCCCGACAGGCTTTGGAAAATACTTTCCGATCCGGAACGCGCGGTTCAGATTATCTTTTCCGGAAAGGCGCATCCCAGAGACAATATTGGGAAGGATCTCGTCAAACGAGTGTATCAATTCGCAACCGAACCGCGTGTTGCCGGGAAAGTAGTCTTTATTGAAGATTACGACATTAATGTATGTCGCCACCTGGTACAAGGGGTCGATCTCTGGCTGAACACCCCCAGTCAGGGGTATGAGGCCTGCGGTACCAGTGGGATGAAAATGGCCTTGAATGGAGGGTTGAATCTTTCTATCCTCGACGGGTGGTGGTCTGAAGGATATGACGGCACCAATGGATTTGCCATCGGAGGCTCCAGAAACGAGAACAACGACATACGGGATGCCCACGACAGACAGGCTATCTTTAAAGCCCTCGAAGAAGAAATCATTCCATTATATTATAAACAAGATGCATATGGTCTGCCCCGCGATTGGGTCCGTCGAATGAAGCAGGCCATGTGCACTCTCGGCTGGCGATTTAGCGCTGACCGAATGGTAAAGGATTATACCATGCACTGTTATAAGCCGGCAGCAGGAATATCGACGTGTCAGATGAATATTCCGTTTGTCTAACCCGGATTATTCACGCAGTCTGCATGCTGGCGAACCATCTCGA
>JAFCZU010000368.1 GCA_019314185.1 Deltaproteobacteria bacterium
TCAGGCCACCTTTGCCCGATCTCAAATCACAAAAATATCAAAATAGCCCGCTATTCCATCAACTTTTGTGATCTGAGATCGAACAAATTTGACCCAAATCTATGCGCCTACTTGTGGAAGTTAATTCGTCCACGTTCCTTACGAAGCATGTTTTATAATATTTATCTCAATTCTTGAGGCAAAAATAGCATATTGCGGTTGAAAATTTTTCGCCGGACTTTTACGACGCCATCAAATTTTGTCTTGATTTTTTATACAGAAATTGTAAATTAGAAAAAATTTACGCTATATCCGATTATTTTATGAAATTATTCTTCTTTTTAGAAAATGAATAAACTTATAATAAGCTCTTGCAACCATAGCTCAAAAAGAATTCCAGGTCTTTGGATTATTCTCGTAACATGCATCTCTCTGTTCGGTCTATGGCTCTCTGTCCAATGCTCTGCGGCCGGGCAAACGACCGACATCGTGCATGAATCTGCGTCCACTGATCCATCGAAACAATCCGTCTCAGATACCGAAGCGGATCAATCAAAGCCTAAAAAAATCACCTGCCTTTCCATTATCTGGGAAGATTATCAGGGCAAGAAGTTATCTTATCCGTCTAAGTTGTTCGTCGATTCTGTAAAGAAGGAAATCTATATTACAGATTCCGGGAACGGCAGAATATTGGTATATACCTACGATTTTTATCCGCTCCTTTGTATTGACAAATTAGATGGCATCGAATCCCCTATCGGACTGGCCGTTGATCCGGAGGGATATCTTTTTGTTGCCCAGTCAGCAGGGTCAAAACAGAAGATAGCAAGGATATCGGTATTAAGCCCTTCATTAAAGTGGAAGAAAGATATTTTTTTTGAGGGGGTTGAAGGCTTGGACAGTTTTAACCCAAAGAACATTGCCATAAACAAGGCCGGTCGGCTTTACGTGGCCGGCAGCAATTTTTGCGGTGTTGTAGTTTTGAATAAGGACGGAACGTTTTCCCATCTCCTGAGCCCTGTTGACAGCCTGGGAACAGGCGAAGAACAAAAAGCCACGATATGCGATGCAGAGATAAACAGCTCCGGCAGGATATACCTTTTGAGTGAAGACATGGGTCGTATTTATGTCTATGATGACAAAGAGAACTTCTTGTTTAAGTTCGGCATAAAAGGTGGAAGCTCCGGCAAGTTGAGCCGTCCCAGGGGATTGGCTGTGGATGACCTCAGCAAAAGGATCTATGTGATCGACTACATGCGCCATACTGCAAATGCCTATTCAGAAGACGGGCGTTTTTTGTTTGAGTTTGGCGGCAGAGGCTGGGGGAAAGGATGGCTTCAGTACCCGTGCGATATTGCCGTGGATACCTCTGGAAATGTGCTGATCGCAGACACTTTTAACCAGCGCGTGCAGGTCCTTAAAATAGAAACGCTTTAACCTAAGTTGAGCGATTTAGGTTTAATCCAGGAAATGTTATGAGTAAAACAATTGTGGTAAAGCCATTGAAATTTCGTTTGATAATGCTTGTGCTGGCTGCGGTTTCTATCCAGGCGTGCATTTTCGAACCCACCTCAATGGACCTCCAATTAGCAAATAAGGGGCAGGTCTTTTTCTATCTTTCGTGTCCCCAGAAACCTACATTTGATATCTCCTTTTCTATTTCGGGCATGAGCCTCATGAACAAGGAGGGAGAGTGGATCGATGTGGCTGTGGATAAGCGCATTCATTCTGCCGGGCTCGCACAAAATCAGATCAAATTGCAGGAATTTTATCTTCCTGCCGGAAAATATGAACGGATAAAATGGACTATTTCTGAGACAAACCTGAAAAAGGATGGAAAAATCTTCAGCCTGGCCACTCCTCAGCCAGGTGGAAACCATTTCTTCGATATGGAGTTTTCTGTATTTTCCGGGGAGAGTTTCGCCATTTTTGCAGACTGGAATCCGGAAGAGTCTGTTTTTGATAAATATCTTTTCAAGCCAAAGATGACCTTACGGAAACAGGGCATAGAGATTAAAAATATTTTACTCTATGTCACGAACTCAGACTCTAACTGCGTTACCGTTATCGACAGACAGCATGACAGGGTGGTGGCAGCCATCGCGGTAAATCAATCGCCTATGGGAATTGTGGCAAGCCCGGATGGGAACAAGATATATGTAGCCAATTCCGGCTCTAACAACATTTCAGTTATTGATACCGGTTTAAACAGGGTAATCAACACAATTGGCAATTTTGGATATAGCCCTGCCGAACTCGCCCTGTCCGGAGATGGACTGACACTCTATGCAACTAACCCGAATTCAAACAATATCTCTGTTATAGATACTCTTTCCAATATAGTAACCGGTTGGATATATGTGGGAAACGACCCTGCGGACATCGTAGTCGATCAAGACAGATGCAAGGTCTATGTGGTAAATAAAGCGTCAAATTCCGTGTCGATTGTCAACGTGAACACCAGCGCTGTGGAAAATACAGTACCAGTCGGGTTTAATCCCACCGGCGTGGCCATTCACCAGGATAAACTATATGTGACCAATGCAGATTCAAACAGTATCTCTGTGATAGACATCCCGTCGTATTTGGTTACAAAAACGATATCTCTGAGTCAAAAACCCATGTGGCTTGTGTCCGGCCTGTCCAAGCGGATCTACGTATCCTGCGCCGACAACGAAGTTTCCTTCATATATCCCTCTATGGACATGACTACCAGGAATATATCGGTTGGTGACCTCCCTTCACAGATGGCCGTCGATTCATTTAGAAGAAAACTTTATGTGGTCAATACAATGTCAGAGGATCTATCCGTCATAGATCTTGCAACAAAACGAGTGAAAACAGTCATTCAGGTTGGGAGAAGGCCGCATGGAATTGCCCTGATTGAGGAGTAGATCTGGGCATTTGATGATTTACGGACTTTACAATTGCGGTAGAGCACGAATTAACGAATTAACGAATTAACGAATCTATGAAATTCTGGGTTGTTATTTTTTTGCTGACACTGGTCTGCTTTCGGGGAATTTGTACTGGAGATGATATCAGTGGCTCGGCAGATCTTACTTATCTCTCAACCGAAACAAAGACCAGTGAAGAAGAAGAAACCACCTGGGGCTTTACCCAAAACTATAATCTTCGGGTAACCAAGGACTTCACTCCTAAAGTCAACTTTGCCGCTAATCTTGGTATTAATGTAAACGAGACAAACGATACCAAAACAACCCTCCTGACACCGGATATAAGGCTCAATCTAAGAAATGAATATTTTGATGCTGATACAGGCTATCGAATCACAGAAAAAGGCCTTGATATCCTGACCATGATCTCAGACGAAGACCGCTTAACGACCGAATCGTGGAATATAAATTTTTCCACTAAGTCCGATAACTATCCCAAAGTGCGACTCCGTTACAATGAAAACATAAACTACGACCATCTGGCAGTACGCAAGACAGATAGCAAAACTACTAATTTCTCCGGAAGAGCTGACTATACATATCGATTTTTGAATTTTAACTACGAGTATAGAAACAATGTTTTGGACAACTACGTTACAGAAACCATCACAGATACCGATACCCATTATGGAAGAGTCGATTTCAGAAAATCATTTTGGAAAAACAGGATTACAACATCAGGAAGCTATTCAATCACAAGCACAAACACGGAAACCGAAACAGGGGGGCAGGATGTCAAATCTGCCGTAAAAAATACGGCGTATGAGGGATTGTACGTGCAAGATACTAC
>JAFCZU010000369.1 GCA_019314185.1 Deltaproteobacteria bacterium
GCGCCCTTGCCAAGTATCACAATCTTAATGGTTTTTATGATGATCAAAAGATCCATAAGAAGGGAAAAGTGTTTTATGTAAAAAAGATCGTATTCCAGCTTCTTTAAAGCATCTTCTTCCGAAGCGCCATAGCCGTATGAAATCTGTGCCCAACCGGTAATTCCGGGTTTTAGCGTATGCCGTTCAGCGTAATAGGGGAGCTTGTCTTTAAGTTTCTTGACAAACACGGGGCGTTCCGGCCTGGGGCCCACGAAACTCATGTTGCCCTTGAGTACATTCCAGAATTGAGGAAGTTCGTCCAATCTTAAGGTGCGTAGAATCTTTCCTGTCTTTGTTATTCTTGGATCATCCTTTTCAGCCCATATCGGCCCTGTATGTGTTTCCGCATTTTCTTGCATAGTTCGAAACTTGATAACAGAAAACGGTTTTTCCCATTGTCCGACTCTTGTCTGCTTAAAAAAAACAGGCCCTTTTGAAGTCGCTTTAATCGCAATCGCTGCAAGCAGCATCAATGCGGCGGAAATGACTAATCCAAGAGCAGAAAGAATAATATCAAGAAAACGTTTCCCCAACAAAGTGAATTTGTGGCGATGGAATCCCTCTGAAAAGATGAGCGAACTCGGATTAATCTGTAAGGCTAAAATTTTCCCTGCCAGTGTTTCGTAAAACGATACGCCATCTACTATGGTTAACCCCTTCATCTTGCAGTCCAAAAGAACGGCTGCCGGAAATTTCCCACGTTTTTCGTCAAGCGCAACAACTATCTTTTTTATCCCGTTTATCTCTGCCATGGCACATATTTGTTGATAGTCGTTACAGCTTTCAATGCTTAACTTTCTGGCAAGATCAGAATGATTGGGGTTATCGACAATGGCTGCAATTTTGTATCCGGAGTCAAAGTTGCTGACGATTTCTCTAACAATAAGAGAAGCTAAATTACCAGACCCAATCAGAAGAAGTTTTTCGGAAAAGAGATTTTTCTGGATGATACACTGGTAAAGAAAACGCCACGACACAATAAAAAAAATCAGAAAGAAGAGGCCGATAAGAAATATTCCCCTTCCCAATATCAGGGGCGGATATACATAATAAATACCGGCCAGAATGATACAAGCCGTACCAAGCGCCTGGATGATTCGAACACTCAGATCAAATATCTTCTGCACACGTTTGATTTCGTAAAGTTCGTGATAATAGAGACTGATCTGATAGACCAGCGTGATCACCAATATCCTGATCCAGATAGTATGGGTAAATTCTGCTTCTTGCACCTTCCAATGAAATCGTAGAAGCATGGCAATGAATAACGATAGATAGATCAATGCCCCTTCTCCGAGGATAAAGAGAATATTACGTATAGGAAAATATGTATGGAAGATTTTCAGCATGTTGTTTCTGGTTACTCGTTAGGGATTTGAGGAGCAGAGCGACATCATTATTCGATGTTCGACGTTCAATGTTCGATGTTCGACGTTCATCTTTTGCTCCCTGCTCTTTGCTCGTTGCTGGTTGCTCTCTTAATCACTGAATTGGGCAGGCACAAGGCCAGCCCCTACGTCCGACCTCCGACCTCTGACCTCTGCTCTCTGACCTCTGCGCAGATACAGCTCCGCCCCTTAACCTACATGTAAAAATTATTAATAACCTACTGTTATAATTAAATAAAACGTACAAACACGGCCCTATTCCACACACTATCAGCTCTCAGCTTTGACCTTTGACCTTTGACCTTTGACCTTTGAGCTTTGAGCTTTGAGCTTTCACCTTTCACCTTTCAGCCATCATCTTCTCTTCTTCCCATACCCGTATCCATAGCGGTTGTATTTCTGCAAGGGTTGCTCATAACAGTTGAAGACAACTCCGAGTAGTTTTTCTTTTCCTATCCGTTCAATTGCGGATTTAACCAATTTTCGTGGTGTCTTCCCATGTTTGACGACCATGATAGACGCGTCGACCTGATTAGCCAGCACAGACGTCTCGGGCGTCAATTCCAGTGGTGTGGTATCCAGGATTACAAATCGATCCGGATAACGGTCTCGGACTTCGGATATGAGATGTTGCATTTTCCCCGAGGATAACAGTTCTGAAGGGTTGTCAATACTGTTTCCGCCAGGGAGTATGGTGAGTTTTGGAATATCGGTCTTACATAATAGATCCGGCAGCTCTGATTTGCCCATAAGGTACGAAGACAGCCCTTCGCGTTTTACATTGATTCCAAAAACCTTGTGCAGACTGGGATCACGCAGGTCGCAATCGAGAAGCAACACATGTTCTTCGATTCCCATGGCAATGCATGCCGCCAGATTAGAGGAAACAAAAGTTTTGCCATCGCCGCTGACAGCGCTTGTAATCATTATCGTACGAGGCGGCTTCCCCTTGCCCGTATAGATGACCTGCGAACGCAAAAAACGAAAATATTCTGCAGCAGGAGACTCAGGATATTTTACTACGAGTAGATCTGTGGATAGATTCACAGACAATCTTAATACATCCGAGGGCGTTTGCTTGTTTCTTTGGTTTCTCGATTTTTTCAGGGCTTGATAGAATTTTCCCATATTACATATTCCTTTTCTCAAATGGTATGCCCACCAATACCTTAGTCCCGAGAAAGCCTTCCAGCTCTTCAGGACTGTAAAAGACCCCGGACATGATTTCACGCAGGAAAGCCAGCCCCCCACCGAGCCCAAACCCGGCAATTAGCGCCATGAATAATACCTTTCGGATATCCGGTTTAAACGGTTTGTCTGGAATTATCGCCGCGTCCAGGACTTTGAATTGTTCTCCCTTTTGACGTCGTTCAAGTTGCTCTGCCATGCGCGCATCGATCTTTTTTTGTAAAAGGGATTGGTATCGGTTCCGTATCGTTGAATAGTCGCGTGTGAGCTTCGTAAGCTTCAACTTAACCTCCGGTATACGTTCTATCCGGTTATTATAAACTTGTATTTGCTTTTTTATCTTTCTGATTTTTTTTTGGAACAACTCAATGTTCCTGCCAGCTTCGTTCAACTGGAACTTTACCTGATCTTTCTGGAAAGCCAATGGATTGTCCAAAAGCTCTGGCATTAAACTCCCGTTTTCGTCTTTGCCCGCGGCATGCGTTTGCTGGATAAGCGCTATTTTTCTTTTGAGCGCTACAACATCCGGATGTTTTTCGGTGTATCGCAAGCGGAGCTGTCGGACTGTTGCAATCAGGTAGGTCAGTTCATCAGATGGCGTTTCTCCGGGTTTGTCCGGAGCAATTTCGATGAGATCAGATTGCTGCGTCTGCGCCGCTTGAACCAGTTTCATTTGCCTTTTAAGCATAATGGACTGCTTCTTTTCTGCCTGCATCCTTTCCTCAAGATTATTTAATTCCAGCTTCAACTGGCCGAGAATATTGAGGTTTGACTGGAGCTGCTCGGGAAGCATACCCATATATTTTCTTTTGAAGATTTCTAAATTCTTTTCCCGGGTCTCTATCTCACGCCTCATCTTTTCAGTCTCATTTTCGAGAAAGGCAGTGGTCCCTATGGCCATATCTTCCCGAACTTTGAGATTTTGTTCGATAAACTGTGAAGCTATGGCGTTAGTCACCCCTGCTACGGTTTTGGGATCGTGCCATACAAAGGATATTTGAAACGCCCGGCCGGCTCCTCTTCCTCGAAGATTAACGTTAATCTTTTGTCTAAGCTTCTCCACCATTTCCGCCGTAGGCTTCTTTCCTCCGTTATCTGCGTACAAAT
>JAFCZU010000370.1 GCA_019314185.1 Deltaproteobacteria bacterium
GTTACAGTCTCCCGATACGGGTTGTTGATGCTTTATCCTGTTCCGATATAGTCTGAATCACTTTCTGATATGATTCAAAAGTGCGCTGTATATTAATCATTTTAACCATTTCTCTTACAACCTGGACATTAGAAAGCTCAAGATATCCGGATTGTACACATATATTCTCTTCTTTTTTTGCTCCTGCCAGATTATCAGGATTACGATAAAAACCAGTATTAATCTTAACAAGAGCAGATGGTTCACGAAAGCTTTCGATCTTTAATGTATCAACTGCATTACCATCCACACTTATTACACCTTCTTTACTTATCCGAATGTCATTTCCATTGATGGTAATTTTTCCATTTCCGCCAAGGACATAATCGCCGGCCTGTGTAATTAGCTCTCCGTTCTTATTGAGCGTAAACCTTCCATCTTTCGTATAGGCAACACCGTTTTTTGTCTGAACAGCAAAAAATCCCTTCCCGTCTATTGCCAGATCCAGAACATTTCCGGTTTTCTGTATAACCCCCGAGGAATAATCAACCGCTGCTGCCGGTCTTTGGATGGGGTTGCCGTCACTTATCCCTCCTGCCACATTTCCCTCTAAAAAATGAAACAGCTCTGTCTTAAAACCAGGAGTGTTAACATTGGCAATATTATTCGTGACGCAATCAAGCCGGCTAATTTGTCCTATAGCCGCATTGGCCATTATCTCAATACCGTTAATCATATTTCCTGCCCCCTTTTCTGTATGTAAAGTAAAGCAATTTGTATGCCAAGGAGAGCTAAGAGCTGAGAGCTAAGAGCTAAGAGCTAAGAACTGAGAACTGAGAACTGAGAGCTGAGAGCTGAGAGCTGAGAGCTGAGAGCAGGGAGCAGGGAGCAGGGAGCGGAGAATAGAGATTGGGAAGATGGGAGTTAAGAGCGAAAAAATCAGCAGAAATGAAAATTTATAGTATACAACTCGATTACCTTTATAAAAGAACCAGGCAAATGGGAAAAAATTTCCTGTTACAAACAAAATTGCCTGTCTCTTGACACTAATTAGTATCTGAACAAAAACTATCCAAAGCTGTCATTTCGAGCGGAGCGAGAAATCTTATCGTATTGTTAATATTTGACGGTCTCGTAAAAAGTCTTTTGTGAACGGCTTTGAGCTCTCAGCTTTTTGCTCTCAACCGTTCATTTATTGAATAAACAAAAGCCAGGATTTCAGCAACAGCCTTGTAAAGCTCAGAAGGAATCTGTTCATCTATATCAAGCCGGCTCAGGATCTGTGCCAAAGCCGGATCTTCCTTTATCGGCACCTTATGTTTTTTTGCAAGTTCTATAATCTTTTCAGCAATGACACCTTTCCCCCTCGCTGTGACCCTCGGCGCCGAATCACTTTTTTCGTCATATTTCAGGGCGGCGGCAATTATTGTATCTCTTTTGTCTTTGTTCATACCAGAATATCCACACTTTCCATAGCAAACAGGTTTTGAAACTCACGACATTCAGCCTTTATCTTCAAATCGTCCTTCTCTGTCACACACATTAAATAATCTATCTCATATCCGAGAGCCATGAGCTTTTCTCCAAGTTCTTCTAAAAACAATTTAATAAAATTACATATATTCTCATCCTTACATTTCAACACACAGCTTATTTTCTTTGTTTTAATCTTTGCTTCAACAATAATATCGCCCAAAACATCCATATTCAGCAAAAACAACACATTCTTCTCGTCCCGGCAGCCTTTACCTTTTGAATCCCGATCTCTAAATTTCACAAATATCTCCGCCATACCCATATTCTCCGGAAATAACAGAGGAACTTGAAACATATATTTACCCTCATATTCATGAAATAAATAATTTATAACCTGATGAGAGTCAATTACTTGCAAAGAAGAACGAACAAATCCGGCAAGTTTTCCCACTGCGGAAAGATCTCTGGTTTCCGTTAATAACTGAAGCCTGCCCAGCATCTTTATCAAAAGTCCCTTCAAATTTTGAGAGACATTCTTTTTCTCCATCAAGCAACCGGTTTTAGAGACATAATCTCTAAAAAAGAGTGGGTGTTTCAAACTTTCTTTGGAAAATATCAGAGATTTTAATATATTTTGTATATTTCTAACATCTTCTTTTCCAAGACGCTCTGCAAGTTCCCCTAAATTTTCAGGACTGAATCTGTCAAGCGCCTCTATAAGAAACTCAAAGAAAGCCTTCGGGTTTGAACGGTAGAATCTAAAATAGTCCATCAATCTGGAATTTTGCGATACCTCATTATGAACTATATGAAGAATAACGCCAGGATGCAGTTGCGTCACCTTTACCGTAATTTTTTCCCCTTTCATAAGCAACAACCCGGAATCCACCATAACTCTGATGTTTTTCAGTAAAATCAGTGCTTTCCCGTGGCGAGAAGTTTCCATGATTTCCGCCTCCGCCACTTCGCCAACAGAAAGAGGGGGCAAAAATTCTGTTTTTTTTTGAATTTGTAACAAGTGATTTGAATTATGGGTTGGTATTGTGGGAGTAAGAATTTTCATTCTTTTTTCGATGAAGGTCTAAAATAAGACGTATCTCTCCTTCAGTTAGATTCAACATATCGGCTATCTCTTTTTCATTCAGGCCCTGTCCTGCCATTTTTATAACATCTTCATACTTTTCCCCGTGACTTGAATCTCCTGACTTTCGATCTTCGAACACAGCATCTGATTCTTTCATGAGGGTTTTTAATCGATTCTCTTTTTCATTCAGAACATATACAATCCCCTTCACTTCATTTAAAGCATGAAAAAGATCATCAGTAGAACGTTTGGAATCTTCAATCAACTTGCTGAATTCAGAAAAAGCATTTGCGCTTATTCCCTGAGGCCTCTTTTTCATTTCTCTGCTCGCCGTCCGTATAAGAAATACAATGGCAAAACACAACGCTATATCTGCAAGGATCTGAAGCCCCAACATAAACTCTATGCTCATCTTATACCCTTATATCTATCTTTCCCAAGGGTTTATCGGCAACATCAGCGCTATCTTCTTTCTTTTTCGCACTGTTTTTTCCCGTGTTCTTTTCCCTCTTGCCCCGCTCTTCTTCCTCTCTGATCATAAGCCGCTCTGTTTCTTCAAGGTCTTTAACTTTTTCTCTCAGCGCCCTCTTATCTTTGGCCAGTTGAGCTTCAAAATGTTTCTGCTGAACATCAGTCTGCTGCTGCTGAACTAGCTGAACACGCTCAATCGCATTGGATTGCAATATTATCTGCTGCACATCAAGCGATCTGACCATGACTTCTACACCTCCTATAAGGATTATAGTCGAGTAGTTGATTAGTTGAGTAGTTGATTAGTTGAGTAGTTGATTAGTTGAATGGTTCAAAAAGAATTCACTGCTTGACAACTCGACCACCTGACTATTTAACTACTCGCCAATCTCCGTGCCCTTAATTATTTTATCGTCATAATCCATTATAATCTTTAGTCCCCCTTAATTGCGAATTTAGAAATTTAGGGATTGAAGGTACAGAAATTTACAAACTCATTTTTACTACGGAGCGGACAGGCAATTAAATTTGAAAATGGCTGACTGTTTGAACGCATTAGTGAGCCTTAAGAAAAAACAGCCGATCATAAGATAATCTTTGGTATTATTTATTAATTTCAACTTACAAAAGCAGTTTTGTTATGTTTTTGTATGCTGTTTTTTCTTTAGGGTCACTTATTGCGTAAGTTTCAGACCTTTTCAAATTTA